>NZ_JBJJLR010000036.1:0-55985 GCF_046230975.1 Pseudomonas sp. KCJK9058 | reverse complement strand
CGGAGCAGGGTTGCTGACCTGGAGGGAGATTGCGCAGGCGCCATGCGTCGCGATGAAACGCTAAAGCCCCAGACGCATTGCACAACGCCCGCTGAGACCGTGAGCATGCTCGCTTGCGAGGATGCTCTGGAGTCGTTCGCAAAGCCGGCTTTCCTGAAGCATCTCAAACCCTAAACGGGCATAAAACGGCGCATTCCACGGCACATCCACAAAGGTGGTCAGCGTCAGCTCGCGCACACCGGCGCAGCGCCCTGCATCGACCACTTGCTGCAGCAACCGGCGCCCAACACCTTGCCCTTGGGCCTCCTGGCGAACCGATATTTCATGAAGGTGCAATGCCTGATCCGCCAGCCGGGCGCAGGCAAAACCCACAATGCGCCCAGCCGGGTCCTGCGCCACCCAACTACCACCTGCCTCGACGAAAGCCCTGTGCGCTGCGCAATCCATGACTTCGCCTTGCGCCAGCCAGGCCAGTGCCGGCCAACTGGCAAAAGCCTGGGCTGCCGAGCGCTCGACGTCCGGCAGCCACGTGATGTCCCGTTCAAGGGTAGGGCGGATAAGCATGAGTCACTCCTGTCGTTCTAATCCGTCGCCAGCACCTGCGGCTGTAGTTGCCAGCGCACCGAGCTTACACCTTTCTCCAGGCTGACCCTGCTGACCAGGCGCTCCAGTTGCGCCGGCGCCTGCGCGGTGCCCAACAGCTCGGCGCGCACTTCCAGGCGCGCAGGGTTGTCCAGGTCCTGGCTCTGCAACGACTGCAGGCGCAGTTGTGGATCGCCCAGGCTGTGCAGCATCAGGCTACGCACCTGGATCTCGTCCTCGCCGCGGCAGACGATACGGACTTCGAAGTGCTGTTCCACCTCGCTGGCCGGCACCACGTCCTGACGGTCCAGGCGCTGGGCGATATCACGCAACAAGATGTTGGCGCAGAGCACCACCAGGCTACCCAGTGCCGCCTCCATCATCAGCCCGAGGCTGCACAGCACGCCGACCGCAGCCGTGCACCACAAGGTGGCCGCGGTGTTCAGGCCACGTACATTGAAACCATCGCGCATGATGACACCACCGCCGAGAAAGCCGATGCCCGACACCACATAGGCTGCGACCCGCGACGCATCGGCAGGCGCCATGCCTGGCACCGCCTGGGTCATCAATACGAACAGGCAGGCACCGGTACTGACCAGCGCATTGGTGCGCAGCCCGGTCAGGCGTTGGCGCAATTGCCGTTCGGCACCGATCAGCGCCCCCAGCACCAGGGCAATGCTGACGCGCAGCAGAAATACTTTCCAATCCATAGCAAACCTCTTCCGCAGGCACACGCCCGCATGAACGCCATCAATTGGCGCGGTTGAAATAACCAGAAATTGCGCAGGACCACGCGGAGGGAAGGAGAAGCGGGGGTTACAGGAAACCACCGTCTTGCCAGAGCGGCCAGACAGTGCAAAACACTGCCGGGCTAGCGCGCCACGCGGGCCTGTCGCAAGCGACTGGGGCTACTGTCCAAGGCAGGTCTCCTGTTGAGGAAGGCAAAATTGCGTCGCGGACCATACGCCGCAGGGCAGAGCAGGTCAAGGGCAAAAACATGACAATGGCTTCATCCGAGAACGGCCTGCTGCCGGTCACGCCCACATGGAAAAAACCCTGGGCAGCCGGTAACCTTGCGCCTTCCTTTGCCATCACCCGGACCGTTCCATGCTGTTCAATCTCGCCATATTGTTCGGCACCCTGGTGGCCATGGAGGGCGTTGGTACGCTGGCTCACAAGTACATCATGCATGGCTGGGGCTGGTGGCTGCACCGATCGCACCATGAGCCACACCTGGGCATGCTCGAAACCAACGACCTGTACCTGGTGGCCCTGGGGCTGATCGCCACGGCGCTGGTGGCGCTGGGCAAAAGTGGTTATGCGCCTTTGCAGTGGGTGGGCGGTGGCGTGGCAGGGTATGGGGCACTGTATGTACTGGCCCACGACGGCTTCTTTCACCGGCACTGGCCGCGCAAGCCGCGGCCGGTCAACCGCTACCTGAAACGCTTGCACCGCGCGCACCGCCTGCACCATGCGGTGAAGGGGCGCACGGGGAGCGTGTCGTTCGGGTTCTTCTATGCGCCGCCGCTGAAGGTGTTGAAGCAGCAGCTGCGCAGCAGGCGCAGCCAATCGTGACGCATCCCTGGCACGCCCGGCACCTGCCGGGCATTGGGTGACGTCAGTTCACGGTTTCACCCTTGGGCTCTGCCGCCACATGCCCGCGGCTCACCCACCAGCCAAACCCGGCCGCGGTAAAGAACATGATCAAGCTGTACAACGCAGCCGGCACCGCCATGGTCGCGTTGTTCAGCAGCGAAGGACTCAACGCCAGGGCAATCGCCAAGGTCCCGTTATGGATGCCAATTTCCATACCAATGGCAATCGCCTGGCGCTTGGGAATGTTCAACAGCCGCGGCACCCAATAGCCCACCGTCAGGCTCAGCAGGTTGAACAGGAGCGCCGCCAGGCCCACCACCGGTGCGTACTCGACCACTGTCTGCCAGTCCTTGGCCAGTGCCAGGACGATGGTGAAGGCCAGGAACAGCGCAGCCACCAATTTCATCGGTTTTTCCATGCGCGCAGCGAACGCCGGGGCAAAATGGCGAATCAGCATGCCCAGCGCCACCGGCAGCAAGACGATGGCGAACACCTGCATGACCTTGGCGAACTGCAGTGGAATAGCCTGGTCCGAGGCCATGAACCAACTCAGCGACAGGTTCACCAGCAACGGCATGGTCAGGATCGCGATCAGTGAGTTGACCGCCGTCAGGGTGATGTTCAACGCCACGTCGCCGTGGGCCAGATGGCTGAACAGGTTGGCCGTGGTACCGCCCGGCGAAGCAGCCAGCAGCATCAACCCCACTGCCAGGGCAGATTCCAGACCAAAGCCGTTGGCGATCAGGAAGCACACCAGCGGCAACAGCAGGATCTGGCACACCAGGCCCACCACCACGGGCTTTGGGTACTTCACCACGCGAGCGAAGTCAGCCAGGGTCAGCGACAACCCAAGGCCAAGCATGATGATGCCCAGGGCAAGCGGCAGAAACGCAGTGAGCAGGGGCGAGGCGGTCATGAGTGGTCTCTCGGGCGAAGGATCTGAAGCAGTGTAGGTCGGCCTTGATTGATAGCTAATTGCAAAGGGCCAGCTCTTGGTAACCGTTTGTTACCACGTGCAGCGGCTGGCGAGGCTGCATGCCGCATTGCAGCAGGCATGCAGGCGAAGTAGCATTCCGTTTTTACCTTAGGATTAGCCTGATATGCCGTTCCAGCAAGGTCTGCTTGCCACCCCGGTGCCGGCCCACGCCCGTCACCTGTTCTTCACCCTGCAGTCGCCCGAGGCGTTGCCTGCCGCGCTGGATGCCTTGCTGCCGCAGGTCGATGGCAAACAGTTGCTGCTGGGCGTAGGCGCCCCGCTGGCCAAGGCCCTGGGCCGTGAAATACCAGGCCTGCGCCCGTTCCCGCTGCTGGATGCTGCAGTGGAGAACCCCAGCACCCAACACGCCCTGTGGCTGTGGCTGCGTGGCGACGAACGTGGCGACCTGCTGCTGCGCGCCCAGGCCCTGGAGCAGGCGCTGGCACCCGCCCTGGGCCTGGCCGACAGCGTTGATGGCTTCCTGCACCGGGGCGGCCATGACCTTACCGGTTATGAAGACGGCACCGAAAACCCGGTAGACGAAGAAGCGGTGCAAGCGGCCATTGCCGCAGATGGCTCCAGCTTTGCCGCGTTCCAGCTGTGGAAGCACGACCTGGAATACTTCAAGTCGCTGCCTCAGGCTGACCAGGACAACATCATCGGCCGTCGCTTGAGCGATAACGAAGAACTCGACGACGCCCCCGAGTCCGCGCACGTCAAGCGCACCGCCCAGGAAAGCTTTGAACCCGAGGCGTTCATGGTCCGTCGCTCGGTAGCCTGGGCCGACCAACGCGGCGCCGGCCTGGCTTTCGTCGCCCTGGGCAAGAGTTTCGAGGCATTCGAGGTGCAGCTGCGGCGCATGAGTGGCCTGGAAGACGGCATCATCGACGGGCTGTACCGCTTTAGCCGCCCGCTGACGGGGGGCTACTACTGGTGCCCGCCAATGAGCGAGACGGGTGTTGATCTGAGCCCCTTGCTGCGAGCCTGATCTCTAAACATCCAGATACAGAAACACCCGCAGGCGAGGGACAGAGCGGCTAGGCTTGAAAGTTTCCGATTCATGACGGGAGATTTTCCATGTACGCACGTCGTGAAGTCCTACGCGCAGGTGCAACATTGGGGTTGCTGGCCGCCGCCAGCCCTTGGCTGCACGCTGCCGCGCCGGCGGGTTTGCTTGCGCGCAAAGTCCCGTCCACCGGTGAAGCGTTGCCGGTGATCGGTGCCGGGACGTCGGGCAGTTTCGAGGTAGAAAGCGGTTCGCCCCAGTACCTTCAGCTCAAAACGGTGCTGAAGGCATTTTTCGAAGGCGGCGGCCGGGTGATCGACACCTCGCCCAACTACGGGGGCGCCGACAGCATTCTCGGCCAGTTGCTGGAAGAGGGCGGCTGGCACCGCCAGTGCTTCCTTGCCACCAAGATCGCCGCCAATAGCCGGGCTGAAGCACAAGCGCAGTGGGCCGGCAGCCTCAAGAGCCTGCGCACCGACAAGGTCGACTTGCTGCAGATTCACAACCTGCGCGACTGGCAGACCCAGCTGCCTTATGCCCGCGAGCTGAAGCAGCAGGGCGGGACGCGTTATGTCGGCATCACCCATTACCTGAACAGTGGCCACGACGACGTCGCCCGTATCGTGCGCAGCGAGCCGCTGGACTTCATCCAGATCAACTACTCGGTCAACGCGCCGGACGCTGCCCGGGAACTGCTGCCCCTGTGCCAGGACAAGGGCGTTGCGGTGTTGATCAATCGGGCCTTCGACGATGGCCGGCTGTTCGCCCGGGTCAAAGGCCAGGCCTTGCCGGGCTGGGCTGCCGAAGCAGGCATCGGCAGCTGGGCACAGCTGTTTCTCAAGTTCGCCATCAGCCACCCGGCAGTGACCACGGTCATACCCGCTACCAGTCGACCTGACCGCCAGCTCGATCAGCTCAAGGCCGGGCATGAGCCAATGCTCACCCAAGCGCAGCAACAGGCGCTGATCACACAGTTTGCCTGACACCATGCAAGCCTGGCGGCGGCGCCTGGACCAAGGGCTGAACATTCAGCCTGGTGAGGGGCCGGCGGTCATCGCCGGCTTGCTGCTGTTCTACCTCCTGTTCACCGGTTACTTCATGCTGCGCCCGGTGCGCGAAACCATGGGCGTTGCCGGTGGCGTGGAAAACCTGCAGTGGCTGTTCACCGGCACCTTCATTGCCACGTTGGCGTGCCTGCCGCTGTTTGGCTGGCTGGCATCCAGGGTGCAGCGCAGGCATATCCTGCCTTGGACTTATGGTTTTTTCGCCAGCAACCTGTTGCTGTTCGCGGCACTGTTGGCCGGTAACCCTGACGATCTCTGGACCGCCCGGGCGTTCTATATCTGGCTGTCGGTGTTCAATTTGCTGACGATCTCGCTGGCCTGGAGCGTGCTCGCCGATCTGTTTTCCACCGCCCAAGGCAAGCGGCTGTTCGGTCTGCTGGCAGCCGGGGCCAGCCTGGGCGGGCTCAGTGGCCCCGTGCTTGGCACGTTGCTGGTGGCGCCGCTCGGCCATGCCGGGTTGCTGGTGCTGGCGGCGGTATTTCTGCTGGGCAGTATCGGCGCAACACTGTTCCTGCAACGCTGGCGAGCACGCCAACCTATTGCGATGCAAACCAAACACCAGGACGCGCGGCCACTGGGTGGCAACCCGTTTACCGGCGCCACCGCCGTCCTGCGCTCGCCCTATCTGCTAGGCATCGCTTTGTTCGTGGTATTGCTGGCCAGCGTCAGCACATTCCTGTACTTCGAGCAGGCGCGTATTATCAGCGAAACCTTCACTGACCGCACCCGGCAGACACAGGTGTTCGGCCTGATCGACACGGTTGTGCAGGCCCTGGCCATCCTCACCCAGGTCTTTCTTACCGGGCGTCTGGCCCGTCGGCTGGGTGTCGGTGTGTTGCTGGTTACAGTGCCGCTGATAATGGCTGCCGGCTTCTTGTGGCTGGCGCTGGCCCCGGTGTTTGCCCTGTTCGTGGTGGTGATGGTGGTGCGCCGGGCAGGTGAATACGCACTGGTGCGGCCAGGGCGGGAGATGCTGTTCACCGTGCTGCCCGCCGAGGACAAGTACAAAGCCAAGAACTTCATCGACACGGTGGTCTACCGTGGCGGCGATGCGCTGAGCGGCTGGGTCAAGCGTGGGTTGGACGTCATGGGCGAGCACCCGCAATTGGCGATGCTGATCGGCGCGCTGCTTGCCGTGGGCTGGGCCGCGACGGGTGGCTGGCTGGGCCGGCGCCAGGCGCGCATGGATAGCCCGCCGCACCACTGACACGCGCACCAAATACGGCGATGCCGCTTATTTAACGCCACCGGTCCGAACCTCTCGTAATAAAGCGAATCTGCCGATATCGCCGAACTCCGAATCTGTGTACGGCATCTTGCCGTGCATTCCGAAGTCATATGAGGTTTGAACACCATGGCCACTAAAGACAACAGCCGCACCGGCAATCAACAAGGCAGCCAAGGCGGTAACAAGAACCCGGGCAATTTCGCCAATGACCGTGAAAAAGCTTCCGAAGCCGGTCGCAAAGGCGGCCAGTCCTCGGGCGGCAACATGCCCCACGACCGCGAGTCGGGCCACAAGGGCGGCCGTTCGTAACTGACCGACGCGCAGTGCCGGGGCGACCTGGCACTGCAATTATCCAAGGGGGTACTCCATGCGACTGACTCCACTGATCATCCTGATGGCGGCGCTGAGCTTGGTCGGCGGCTGTTTCGACCGCGACAATGACCACCCCGGCAAAGATTCCGACCCCAGTAAACCTTCACTGCAGATGCAGCAACCTGATTCCCAGCCGGCACCGCAGCCTGCGCCCGACCCCGAGCCGATGCCGGGGCAGAAGCCGAGCCAGTAAGTAGACAAGGAGCACGGCATGACGGTGATGAACCGCAATGCTGCAAGCGCTGCGTAGCCCGCATTCGTTGCAGCATTGCAGGCTCAGGGCCGGATCCGCAGTGGGCCGCCGCCGGCAAATAGCCGTTGGTGAACGACGATCGAGGGGCAGCACCCGCTTACCAAAGGTGACGGTGTAGGCAGGACTTGCATTTAGGCTGTGTTGACCGACAATGGCCGCGCCCTTTGCAGCCACTCGGAAACACCTGCTCCATGATGCTGATCAAGCAATTCCCCGACATTTCCCTGAATGACACGCTGTTCGTCTTTGCGCTTGAGGCCGAGGCTGGCGATGTCTTTACCGAGGTGAACACCGTGTTCACCGGCATTGGCAAGGTCAATGCCGCAATCGCCCTGACCAAGGCGATCGCCACGCGCAGGCCCAAGCTTATCGTCAACCTGGGCTCGGCTGGCAGCCAGCGTCATGGCAAGGGCGAAGTCGTGTGCTGTAACCGCTTCGTACAACGCGACATGGATGTGACCGCGCTGGGCTTTGCCCGTTATGAAACACCCTTGTCCGACACCCCGGTGGTACTCGAACACGGGGCGGCAATACCCGGCCTGGCTGTGGAAACCTGTGGCAGCGGTGACAGCTTCGAGATCAACCATGGCGACGCGCCTTACGACGTGGTCGACATGGAAGCCTACGTGCTGGCATTGATCGCGCGTGACGAAGGTATTCCGTTCGTGTGCCTGAAATACATTTCCGATGATGCCGGCAGCGAAGCCGCGGGGGATTGGGCGGTGCAAGTGCACCTGGCGGCCGAAGCGTTCAAGCGGGTGCTGTTCAGCCAGGCGTGACGGTCGCCGCAGGGCAGGCCAGCTAAACCTTTGTCGCTCGGCGCAGTCACTTCTGGTATCAGCAGGCAACCCTGGGAGCACCCTCATGGCTCGGGCAATCTGGAAAGGCGCCATCAGTTTTGGCCTTGTGCACATCCCTGTGGCACTCAATACCGCCGTGCGCACCGAGCGTGTGGACTTCGACTGGCTGGACAAACGCAGCATGGAGCCGGTCGGCTACAAGCGGGTGAACAAGGTGACCGGCAAGGAAATCGACAAGGACAATATCGTCAAGGGCGTAGAGTTCGAGAAGGGCCGCTATGTGGTGATCAGTGAGGAGGAGATCCGCAAGGCCCGGCCCGAAGCGACCCAGACGATCGATATCTTTTCCTTTGTGGAAGCGGGCGATATTCCGCTGCAGCATTTCGATACGCCGTACTACCTGACCCCGGACCGCCGTGGCGGCAAGGTGTACGCCTTGCTGCGCGAGACGCTGGAAAAGACCGGCAAGGTGGCACTGGCCACCGTGGTATTGCATACCCGGCAGCACTTGGCGCTGCTGCGGCCGCTGGACCAGGCGCTGGTGATGATCACCTTGCGCTGGCCTGAAGAGGTGCGCGGGCTGGAAACGCTGGAGCTCGATGCCAGCGTGACCGACAGCAAGGTGGAGAAGCGTGAACTGGAGATGGCCAAACGCCTGGTGGAGGACATGAGCGGGCCCTGGAAGCCTGAGGATTATCACGACGCCTTCCGCCAGACGATCATGGACCTGGTGGAAGAGAAGGCCAGCAAGGGCAAGATCGAGGCGGTGGAGAAGGGCGACGCAGGGGCGGCCGAGAAAGGTGCGGACATCCTCGACCTGACCGAACTGCTCAAGCGCAGCCTGGGTGGCAAGAAACCGGTGAAGAAAACGCGCAAGGCTTCATGAACACCGCCGAAATCCATTGATTTCAGGACTGCGCCTGCAACCCGGCCAGGTAATCACCAAACCCCTCGCGGGCGCGGCTGTCGCGCCGGCTGCTGGTGGCCACGCTATGCCTGGCGGTCCAGACGATCTGGGCGCCGCTGGCCTGCAGGTCGCTGACCAGTTGCACATCTTCATGCGCCGCCAGGGGCTGGAAGCCACCCACACGCTCGTAAGCATCGGCGCAGACCCCCAGATTCGCGCCATGCACATGCCGATGCCCTTCACACGCCTGGTAGCGGCTCTGGTACAGCTTGCGCAGCGCGGCGGTCTGCCAGGGTTGCCAGTACTCGATATGCACGGTGCCGCAAACCACCTCGGCGCTACAGGCCAGCTGCGACAGCAGCCAGTGCGCCGGGACCCGGCTGTCCGCATCGGTGCACGCCAGCCATGTGGCGCCACGCTCGACCATGTGCGCGGCCCCCACACGACGTGCCATGCCGACATTACCGGCTTCCACCTCCAGCATGTGTACTCCGAAACGCCGCGCCACGGCGGCGCTGCCGTCGCTGCAACGGTCCAGTACCACCAGCACTTCCACGTGCAGTCCCGCTTGCTGCGCCTGCCGAGCAGCCACCAGCACCGCCCGCAGGCATCGCCCAAGGCGGCGGGCTTCGTTATGCGCCGGGATGACAACGGCGATCATGGGCAAGTCTCATCGAGATCGACGACGCTTGGCTGGCATGACCAGTATTCCAGCAAAAAGTCCGCCTCCTCATGCCGAAACTGGTGATGCAACGGCAGATGCCGGGTCAATAGGCGGTGCACTTCGCGACCGTCCTGCGGGCAACCCGCGATAGGGTGCTTCCAGTGGCAGGCCAGCAGCGCACCGTCGTAGCTGAGGCTGGCCAACGATTGTTCGATGACCTGCAGCCAGTCAGTGGGATCGAGGTAATAGCCCACCTCGCTGAGCACGATCAGGTCAAAGCGCCCGCCTGGCCAGTCCCCCGGTAACCGGGCCAGTTCGACCGAAGCATTGTGCAGGTGCGCCAGGCGTTCCCGGGCCAGGCCTACGGCCGTGGGGTCCAGGTCCTGGCACAGCAGGTCGGCGCAGCGTTCGGCCAGTAGCGCACTGAGCTCGCCATTTGCGCAGGCTGGCTCGAACACGCGCTGATAGCACTGGCGTGGCAGGCTGGCCATCACCAGCTCGCGTTTGCGCTTCTCGTACCAGCGGGTGCGAAAGGCCCAAGGGTCTTCATTGGTGGCGTATAGCTCGGCAAAATACTGTGGATCGAGGCTCATGACAGCTCCATTCAAAGGAACACCAGTTCGAAAGGTTGCAGAAGGCAATCCAGCAGGTGCGGCGGTAGCACCGGCGGCTGCTCGCCGTCCGGCTGCAGCTGGCTGACATGGGCGGCCAAGGCCTTGCGCTTGCGTGCCAGACGGCTTTCATCGAGCTGCACGCGGTGCGCACGGGGCCATGGCAGGCGCGGGTCGTCAGGCTCGGCCCAGTGCCAGGCCCAGACCGGTACCTCAGCCAAGTGCACCCCACGGGTTGCCGCCGCCTGCGCAGCGGCGCGGCCGACGGCCTCGTGATCGCAATGGCCATCACTGCGCCAGGTGGCCATCAGCAGGTCATTGGGGCGAAGTAACTGGGTGAGGTGACTGGCCAGAAACGCTTCTTCGCGCGGCAACTGGCCGTCCTTCAGATGGAGCCTGCGCCAGTCCAGGCGTTCAAGGTCCAGGTCGAGCTGTTGCAGGGCCTGTCGGCTTTCCTGGGGGCGCTGGCGGCGCAAGCGATGTTCGGTCCAGTGGCTAGAGCCGGGGTGGCTGCCTTCGCCGTCGGTGGCGGAGATCAGCACCAGCTCATCCTCACGCCCCTTGAAGCCTGCCAGCAGGCCGCCAGCCATGAGAATTTCGTCATCCGGGTGCGGCGCAATCAATACCAGCCGGCGCCCCGGCGGGCACAGTTGGCGTGCGTCGAGCCAGGTTGCACGCGCCAGGTGCGCGCTATGCTGCCAGGCTGTCCAGGGCGTGCCACCGGCGGACTGGATCAGGTTCTGGTTCATAGCTGCCATACCCCCGCTGGCAAGTGGGCCAACTGCTGGCCCAGCATCGCCAGATCGCGCTCGGCATGGCTCTGACGCAGGAACACCGGCAGGTCGGCGCTCAGCCGGGCAAAATGACTGCTGCGACAGAACGGCGTGGCCCCCAAGGCACGCCCGACGTGGCTGATGACCTGCTCTACGGCCTGTTCTACCTGGGCGCGGGTGCGGCGAACTTCGAAACTGGCATCCACACCGGGCTGCTGATCGATCCAGGCAGCACATTCACGCAATGACGCACGGGCGCCATGCAACGCAGCATCCACAGCGCCCAGATGCGCATCGGCATGCGGGTCTGGGCGGGGTTTGCGGCAATGTTCACGCAGGTAATCCGCCAGCGCCTCGGCCGCGCCGTACCAGCAGGCAGCGATACCTGCACCGCCTTGCCAGAAGCCAGGGCGCGAGAGGTATTGGCCCGGCGCGCCAATGAGCGTGCCTGGGGTATCGTTGAACGCCACCTCGACACTGGCGGTAGTGGCCATGCCAACGGCCTGCCAGTGCTCGATGTTCAGGCCCTGGCTCGGCTGTGACAGCTCGATTGCCACCAATTGCGGCTGCTCGGCCTCATCCCAGGCGGTAATCAGCGCGCGATCGATCTGCAAGGCACCGGAACACCAGGCCTTGGTGCCACTCAGGCGCACCTGGTCGCCTTCACGCGCAGTGATGTGGACCCGCGCATCGGGCGGCTCTGCCGCCCATACGCCCCAGATGCCGTCGTTGGCGTGGTGCGCTGCGCCGCATTCCGCCAGGATCGCCAAGGCATCGGTATGGCCCTCATAGAGCTTGGCCAGTGCCAGGTCACAGCCGGCCACCCGTGCCAAGGTCTGCCAGCGACGCAAGGTGTTGCCTTGCCCCGGCAGCGGCAGCAGGTCGAGGTGATCAGCTTGCAGCGCCTGGATCAGTTGCGGCAATTGGGTATCGAGGTTGAGCGGTAGCTGGCGTTCGCCAAAGGTGCGTAAAAGGCGGTCAAGGGTGGTCAGGTTGAAGTCCTGAACGATGCTCATGGGCGGGGCTCCCGGGTCGTGTCCAATCGCAGGGGCGTCATCATTCGAGCCCTAGCTGCTTGCGCATGCGCGCGGTGATCGACTGGCGTACCTTGCCCATGTCGGCCCAAGGGTCGTCGACCTCCGTCAGACGCTCGCGCAGGTTGGTGATGTTCCATTGGTTGGCGGCCTTGATTTGCGCCAGTTCCTCACGCCAGATAGGTACCGATACTGGCAGCCCGTCACGGGCTCGCAGTGAATAGGCGCACGCCGTGGTAGCGCCCTTGCCATTGCGCAGGTAGTCGATGAAGATGCGTCCCACGCGATTTTTTGGCCCCGACACCGCGCTCAGGCGCTCCGGAAACAGCTTGGCCAGGTAATTGACGATGGCGTGGCTGAAGTCCTTGACTTCGTCCCAGCCGGCACGCCGGGTCAAGGGCACAACCACGTGAATACCCTTGCCACCACTGGTTTTCAGGAACACCTTCAGGCCCAGTTCATCCAGCAGGGTGAGGGCCAGTTGGGTCGCCTCCACCATCGCCTTCCATGGCAGCGCAGGATCAGGGTCCAGGTCGAGGACAAAACGGTCCGGCTTGTCGAAATCCTTGTCCGTGGCGTTCCAGGTGTGCAGTTCCAGCATGTTCATCTGCACCGCGCCCAGCAGTGTATCCGCGCGATTGATGACCATCGCCGCCTGGCCTGCCTCGGCCTTTTCATAACTGAGCACGTTGGGTATGTGCAGCTGGCCCGCGTTTTTCTGGAAGAACAGCTCGCCACCCAGGCCGTCCGGGGCGCGCACCAATGCCACCGGGCGGTGCTTGAGCTGGGGCAGGATCCACTGGCTGATGCCGGCGTAATACTCGGCGACTTCGCGCTTGGTCACACCCGTGGTGGGATCAATGACCCGGTCGGGGTGGGTCAGCCGCAGTTCACCCAGGTTCTCAGACGCCTTGGCCTGCTTGTTGCGGTTGGATACAGTTTTTGCGGGCATGGCGCGCTCCAGGTCAATGGCGGTTGCCGCCTTGTCATCGCGCAGGCCGTGGAACACCGAATGGCGCACGATGCCGTCACGGGTCATCTGGGCAAAGGCGACTTCCGCCAACAACTGCGGCCGCAGCCAGTGCACACCACGCGCTTCGGCTCCGGCAGGCGGCGAGGGCAGGGCAGGGCTGGCGATTTCCAGGGGCTTGAGCCGCGCGTGGATGCTGGCCAGTGTCGTGGTATTGAAGCCGGTACCAACCTTCCCGGCATAGCGCAGCTCGCCACTGTCATTGTCGTGCAGGGCCAGCAGCAGGGCACCGAAGCCGCTGCGGCTGCCTTTGGGGTCGGTGTAGCCGACGATCACGAATTCCTGGCGTTGCTTGCACTTGAGCTTGATCCAGTCTGGGCTACGGCGGCCGCTGTAAACACTGTCAGCACGCTTGCCGATCAGGCCTTCCAGCTTCAGCCGGCAGGCACTGTCGAGCAGTGAGTCGACAGGTTGGTCGAAGTCGGCGGAATACTTGATGACGTCCGAATGGTTGTGCTCAAGCAGTTGGCGCAATGTCTCGCGGCGGTGCTGCAGCGGTAGCTGTCGCAGGTCCTGACCGCCCAGAAATGGCAGGTCGAAGAGGTAATAGGTGATGCGTTCGTCGTGCTCGGTATCGAAGGCATTCTGCAACGCCTGGAAGTCAGCCATGCCATTCTCATCAGCCACCACCATTTCGCCATCGAGCCAGGCCGAATCGATGCCCAGTGCGCGCAGGGCATCCAACTGCCGGGGCATCTTGCTGCTCCAGTCATGGCCGTTGCGGGTGAACAGGCGGATGTCCTGGCCCTCGATGCGGGCCAGGATACGGTAGCCATCGAACTTGACTTCGTAGCGCCAGTCGCCGCTGGGGGGAGAGTCCACCAACGTTGCCAGCTGTGGCTGTAGCTGTGCTGGCAAGGGTGCCGTTTGAACGTTGCCGGGGCGTTTACGGCTGCTGCGCGGTGTTGCGGCTTTGGGTGCAGCGGGTTTGCGTGGCACCAGCGTGCGCTCGCTGAGCACGCTGTCGGGCAGGGCCTCGACAATGCTGTACTCGGTTTCGCTGCGCGCCTGGGCGTCGTGCGACTTGACCAGCATCCATTGCTCTTTCTTGCCGGCCAGGTGGGTGCGGAACAGGTTCCACACGCCGCCTAGCTTCTCGCCTTGCAGGCGGAAACGCAGCTTGCCTTTGGCGTAGGCTTCATGCGCATCGCCTTCAGGCTCCCAGACACCGCGGTCCCAGACGATCACATCGCCTGCACCATAGTGGCCTTCAGGGATACGCCCTTCGAAATCGGCGTAGTCCAACGGATGGTCCTCCACATGCACTGCCAGGCGGCGCACTTTGGGGTCCAGCGATGGGCCTTTGGGGATCGCCCAGCTTTTCAGGGTACCGTCGAGCTCGAGGCGGAAGTCGTAATGCAGGTGACTGGCGTCGTGCTTCTGGATGCAGAACTGCAGCGCATGGGCCCGCTTGCCACGTTTGCGTTTGCCGCTGGGCTCGGGCGTGGCGTTGAAGTCGCGCTTGCGCGCATATTCCTGCAGGGGCTTGGCCATGGCGGGCTCCGGGCAGATCACAGTCTCTAAGGTGGGAGGTGCCGGCCGAGGCGGTAGTTCAAAAAACTCTGAATCTTCCGTGAGCTGGCGTAGTCGACCGAATGAAGCCACCTGATGGAGAACGCACATGACCCGACCCGATGCACCTAAGCCATACACCCCCACCGAAATCGATGACACTGAGGACCGCATGGGCAGCGTGCATGAACTGGATTTCGATGAACGCCTGGACGAACGCGAAGGGCGTGTGGGCGACGAACGACCCGCCGCCGAGGTCGCCCGTGAGTTCCCACCCCAGCGCGTGGCACACAGTGGCATGACCGGCGGCGAGGCGCTGAGTGACAGCCTGCATGAGGACAATGTCACCTATGACGATTTGAGCCCGGACACCCTGCTGGACGAAACCGGTGCCCGCGACCCCCACGAGCCGGGCGGCAGTGGCGGCCCGGCAGACCAGCGCCTGCGCCAGGTGGATGCCGATGAGATCGGTGGCGGCATTGGCCTGGACGAGGCCGAACTGGCCAGATCCGCGCCGCTGGATGGTGTGCCCTGGACCGATGATGTGATTGACGACGAGGAGAGCAAGCCATGAACGACCAACGCTGCGCGTGTACGCACTGCTCATGCACGGTGGATGCCAATGCCTTGCAGCGCGACGGCAAGGCCTATTGCTGCGAGGCCTGCGCCAGCGGCCACCGCAAGGGTGAGCCATGCCGGATGCAGGACTGCCATTGTGGTGAGAAGCCGGGCGAGAGCGCGGTGGACAATGCGCTGGATGAAACCTTTCCAGCGAGTGATCCGATTTCACCCTGAAGCCAGTAGGCGGGCAGCCCTTTCACCCGATCGCCCAGTCCTTTGGGCCTCGGGTGTTGCGTTGCCTGCTTCGCGGGTAAACCCGCTCCTACATTTACGGCGCATGGCTTGCGCCGGGTTGGGTTCTTGGCGCGCCCCCCCGTAGGAGCGGGTTCACCCGCGAACACCGGCAAAGCCGGTGCCACGCAGCCAGCTCCAGCGCACACGGCCCCTTTCAGGTCTGAGCAGGCTTGTCGCGCCGGCGCATGGCTTTGGCGCGCTTTTCCAGGATCAGGTAGGTCACCACTGCCAACAGCAGCGGAATCAGGTAGTACAACGTGCGGTAGCCGAGCAGGGCAGCCACCAGCGTGCCCTGGGCCATCTGCCCATGCAGCAGGGCCAGAAACACCGCTTCCAGCACGCCCAGCCCCGCAGGAATATGCGCCACCACACCGGCCACGCAACTGATCAGCAGGATGCCGAGAATCGATGGGTAGAACGCTTCGCCCGGCAGCAACCAGAAGATCAGCAGGGCCATCAGTGCCCAGTTGCTAGCACCCAGCGCCACCTGGCACAGCGCCAGACCCAGCGAGGGCAGCGTCACTTCGTGGTCGCGCCAGCACCAGGTGCGCTTCTTGGCGAAACCACAGGCCAGCAGGTAGCCGCCCGCAATCGTCAGCAACAGTAGGCCGATCAGGCGCAGGCCTGTAGTGCCCACCGCCCAGTTGCCGGGCATCTCGACCAGGCCCAGGGCAAATACGGTGCCGGCCAGCAGCATATAGCCCATCCAGTTGGTCAACAGCCCCAAGGTGAGGATTCGCGTAATGGTCGCGGTATCCAGGCCCAGTCGGCCATAGAGTCGGTAGCGCAAGGCAACCCCGCCTACCCAGGTCGTGAAGTTGAGGTTGAAGGCGTAGCACACGAACGCGACTGGCAGGACTTGCCGGACAGGTAGCGTATGGCCGGTGTAAGCCCGGGCCAGCAGGTCGTAACTGGCGAACGCGAGGTAGCTGCTCAACGCGATCGCCAAGCCGATGGCAAGGGTGCCAGGCTTGTAGGCCAGCAAAGACTGGCGCACTTCGTTCCAGTCCAGGTTGCGCACCAGCAGGTACAACAGCACAGGGATCAGGATCAGAAACGCGAGCGTGAACAGGCGTTTGCCCCAGGTCTGCCAGCTTTTGCGCGCCATCAGGAGTTGCCCTCGTGCAAGTTGCCCTGGGGTTCGGCTTCCGGCTGCACCGAGCGCAAACGCTGCCGGTGTGCAGGGAACCAACCCGCAATGCGGGGGAAGTGGCGGATCACGTGGAAGCACACGAAGATCAACGGTGCTCGCCACCAGTAGCCGCGAATCATGCGCTCCAGGGTGACCGGTTTGCATTGCTCGCTGGCCAGTGCGTGCAAATGCTGGTGCAGTTGCTGGTTGAAGGCCCGATCACGAATGAACAGGTTGGCCTCCAGGTTGAACGACAGGCTCAGGGGGTCGAGGTTGCTGGAGCCAACGGTGGCCCATTGGTCGTCCACCAGTGCCACCTTGCCGTGCAACGGCCGCTGGCAATACTCATGAATCTTCACGCCGTCGCGCAGCAGGTAGTTGTACAGCAGGCGCGACAATGCACGGACCCAGCGCATGTCGGGCTGGCCCTGCAAGATCAACCGAACCTCCACGCCACGCCGGGCCGCGTTGCGCAGCTCACGCATCAGTCGGTAGCCTGGAAAGAAATACGCATTGGCGACCACAATGCGTTGCCGGGCTTTACGAAACGCCTGAAGGTAGTGTGCCTCGATATCGGTGCTGCGCATGCCGTTGTCACGCTCGATCAACACCGCACTGCTGCTTCCGGCGGGCTCGGTAACCGGGCGTACTGCACTGGGGGGCTGCAGCACGGGAGACATCAGGCGCTTACTGGCTGCATGTACCTGCGCCACGACCGGCCCAGTGAC
Organism: Pseudomonas sp. KCJK9058; assembly: GCF_046230975.1. Taxonomy (NCBI): domain Bacteria; kingdom Pseudomonadati; phylum Pseudomonadota; class Gammaproteobacteria; order Pseudomonadales; family Pseudomonadaceae; genus Pseudomonas; species Pseudomonas sp. KCJK9058. Next base: position 38,859 of record NZ_JBJJLR010000036.1, on the reverse strand, counting down.
CTCCACGGCATAGTCCTGCTTGGCCATGGCACCAAAGTCGCCTAAATGGTCGGCGCTGTAGTTGATACCGCCGATGAAGGCCCGCTCACCATCGACCACCACGATCTTGCGGTGCAAACGGCGAAACAGGTTGGTGCGCATGCCCAACAACAGGGGCTGTGGATCGAACGCGTGAAAGCTTACACCCGCGTCGGTCATCGCTGAAATGAACTCAGCCGGCAGCTCGGCTGTGCCGTAGCCATCCGCGGCCACTTCCACGCGTACTCCGCGCCGGGCAGCCTCGATCAACACCTGCTGCAATTGCTTGCCCACTTTGTCGTCGAAGATGATGAAGGTTTCCAGCAATATTTCTTCCCGCGCCTGGGCCATGGCCTCGAACACGCGGGGGTAGTACTGCTCGCCATTGATCAGCAACTGCACACTGTTGCCATCTACCCAGGGTCGGTTCACAGGTTGATCTCCGCAGCCAGTGGTACGTGGTCGGACAAATGCGACCACGGGTATTTGGACAGCACCTGGGCAGCGCCCGGCATCGCGTTTCGCAAGTAGATGCGGTCCAGGCGCAACAACGGCAGGCGCGCGGGAAAACTGCGCGCCGGGGTGCCGAAGGCTTCTGTCAGGTGTTCGCTGAGCACCGCGTCCGCCTTCAGCCGCCAGTCGTTGAAGTCGCCGGCGATGATGACCGGCGCGTTGGGCGGCAGGCTGGCCAGCAGGTCCAGCATCAGCTTCACCTGGCGCTGCCGGTGTGCTTCGCGCAGGCCCAGGTGTACGCATACCGCATGCACCTCGTCATGGCCCGGCACCTCCAGCTGACAATGCAGCAGGCCACGCTGTTCATTGCCCTGCACCGACACATCCAGGTTGTTGAAGCGGCTGATGGGGAATTTCGACAACAGCGCGTTGCCGTGGTCGCCATGGGGATACACCGCATTGCGGCCATAGGCGAACTGCGGCCACATGCTGTCGGCCAGAAACTCGTACTGCGGCGTTTCGGGCCAGGCAGGGTGGCGCAGGGCATGCTGCTGATGACTGCCGTGCACCTCTTGCAAAAACACCAGGTCGGCGCCGGTGGCTCGTACGGCCTCGCGCAACTCGGGCAAGATGAAGCGCCGGTTGAAGAAGGTGAAGCCTTTGTGCACGTTCAGCGTCAACACATTGAGCCGGCGTACAGCGGTCACCTTGTCGATGATGCAGCGTGGGGCGGGCAGGGGCTTGTTCACAAGGCCACCTCCGGCACCACGCCTGGCTCGGTCATCAGCTCATGGTCCAAGGACAGCTTTTCCAGCAAGCGCCTGGCGTCGTATGGCGCGTGAACCTTCTGGTCATTGTCGAAGTAGCAGTACACATCCCGTGCCGCACACCGAGGCGGCGGCCCCGGCACGATCAGGCGGGCATCGTCCGCCTGCTTACTTTCACTCCATTGTTGGATACGCTGCTTCCAGCGCCGCAGCGCGCGTGCGGTATATCCGCTGCTGTACAGCTCCACATCCCCGTGCAGGCGCATGTAGACGAAGTCGGCGGTCACATCTTCGACACAGGGCCATTTGCCGGCGCTGTCGGCCACTACCAGCGCCACGCGATGCTTGCGTAACAGCTTGATGAAGGCTTCGCAGAGGAAACTCTCGTGGCGAATTTCGACGGCGTGGCGCAATCGAGCATTGCCCTTGATGGCAAGGCTGCCATTACCCTTCAGGCGCTCGGCGCAGCCTTGGGCGCGTTCAAGGGCCGCTTTGCGGGTGTGTGGCAGCAGCGCCAGAAACCGGGCAAAACGGTCTTCATCGAACTTCATGTTGGGAGGGAACTGCCACAGGAACGGCCCGAGCTTTTCGCCCAACAGCAGCGGCCCGGAGGCGAAAAAATTGGCCACTGGCTCTTCGATGTCCTTCAGCCGCCGGACATGGGTGATATAGCGCGGCCCCTTGACCGCGAACACGAAGCTTTCCGGCGTTGCTTCACGCCAGCCCAGATAGCGCTCGGGCGTCTGCAGGCTGTAGAACGAGCCATTGATCTCGATGCTGTTCACCGCCCGTGAAGCGAATGCCAGTTCATCGTCCTGTCTCAGGCCTTTGGGGTAGAAGTCCTTGCGCCAGGGGCCATAGCGCCACCCGGAGATACCGATGCGAATATCGCTCACGCTGCCGTCCTCACTGCCGGTTCCTTGTTCGGTCGCTCTGAAAGTGCGACCGGCAAAGGCCGGCGAGGGTTCACAACGCTTGACCAACGGAAATGCTGACGCCGAGTTGAACTTTGCGGCAGCTGGCGTCTCCACCGCATACCCGTTTCCTGGCAGGGTGCCCGGATGACATTCGAGCCTTTCTTCCACTGCCAGATGGCCGGGCTGGGCGACGATGTGCAAAAGCACAAGCAATGACCTGCCACTCGCGGAGGCAAGCATGGCCAGACATATCATCCACTTCACCGGGCCGATCAATTCGTCTACCTGCGGCAACCTGATCACGACCTGCTCACGGGCATTGCAACAGGGTGCCGAGCTTCTGCAACTGAACATCGCCACCATGGGCGGCGAATGCAGCTATGGCTTTACCCTGTACAACTTTCTGCGGGGGTTACCCGTAGAGGTGCATACCCACAACCTGGGTACGGTGGAATCCATGGGCAATATCCTTTTCCTTGCCGGAGCGCGACGCACGGCTTGCAGTTTCAGCAAGTTTCTTTTCCACCCGTTTCATTGGACCTTGCATGGTTCGGTGGACCATTCGCGGATGTCCGAGTATGCGATGAGCCTGGATTACGACCTGCGCCTGTATGCGCAGATCGTGGCCGAGCGCACCAAAGGCGCGGCCGAGGTCCTGGATGTACCGCGCTATCTAATGGCCTATCCAAGGATACTGGCGCCGCGGGAGGCGCTGGAAAACGGAATGATCCATGCCATCGACGAGATGCCGATCGCGTCAGACGCCGTTCAGTGGAGTGTGCACGCCTAGCTTACCGAACGGACGCCGCCGTGCCCGCGTCACAAGCCAGCAAGGAGCGGATCAGGGCCTTGATCTCGCCCTTCACCACAGCCATCTGATCCAGGTGGGCAAAGCGGCAGTCGGCAATTTCGTGCCGGGCCTTGGGCTGCGGTGCATCGGCAAATTCAGCTGCGAACACGTAATGCACACGCTCTGGCGTTTCGTAGCGCATCAACAACACCAGCGATTCAGCCTGTAGCCCAGTCTCTTCCAGCAACTCCCGCTGCGCGGCCTGCATCGGCGTCTCGCCGGGCTCGATCTTGCCGCCTGGAAGGGTCCAGGGCGCCTTGGGCTTTCTCACCCACAACCACTTATGGCGCTGCTTGCCATGCCGGCAAATGATGGTGGCGCGATGCTTGACTGGCTTCATTCCGGCTCCTGGGCGATTCCTTCATTGCATGAGGTTTCGGCCTTGGCAGGCAATAAACGTTGCGTTGAAGCTGACGAACGGTCACTTCCATCACGCAAACAGCCTGCCTGCATGTTTTTAGTGCCACCGGTCAGCTGATTGTAAAACCATTGAGCACAGCAACCGATCGGGGGGCTCGGAAGCTAGGCATGGCATCGATTCATGCGATCAGCCAATCCATCGCAAGGAGAAACGACATGGCGCAGGACCAAGAGCGAACCCGCCAGCGCGGCGGCACCAAGGAAACCAACCCAGGTAACTTTGCCAATGACCGGGAGAGGGCATCGCGCGCTGGCCACAAGGGTGGCCAGGCATCTGGCGGCAACTTTGCCAACGACCGCCAACGGGCATCGGAAGCCGGACGCAAGGGGGGGCGCAACAGCCACGGCGCAGGCCGCAGCCAGTGAGTGGGGGCTTTCGCTGAACGGCAGCTCCCCATAGGTGCCCAGCAGCGATTTCGGGGTAACCGCCCCGGAATCGCGCCATGACATTTTATTGGACAAAATTTTGAATCTTCTGGCCACCGCCCGATCAATCAAAATGTCATCCATGGAGAAGAGGAGGCCCCCTGCGATGCCTAGTCCACAGCTGTACATAATCGATTACAAACTGCATGACCAGCCGCGCAGTTTCATCATTCGCCTGGAACGCCTGGACAATGCCGAGGCTTGGCATTGGGCAAGTTGTGATGCGGGCATCGGCATCATTCCCAAGTTCGGTCGCGAGAAAATCAGGAAGGTCAGTCGGCCGATGGCCGAGCGTTACGGCATTACCGCCGTGAGCTGGCGGATTTCGGGAAGCAAACCCAACCAGTCGGTGGGCGATCCGGCGGCGATGGTTTAATAGCTCGCCTGCAACCGGTAAAAGAAACTGCAGGAACGGACGTGCCCGCTCCTGCAGGATACGCTGATACTCACCGTGTCAGGCACCAGACTCAGGGTCGCTGGCCGGGACGCCGGGCCGGTTTTCCTCATCATCAGTCACATTGGGGTCGGTATCTGGGTCGTCTACCCGATCATTGCGTCGATCCGGCTCCAGCTCCGGCCAGTCATCTTCAACATTGCCGCCACCCATTCGCAGTAGGGAATCCATTGCGCAGTCCTCGTTGATGGTCCTCATGAATTGAGAGCTACAGGTGTACGCCAGAGGTTCACTGAGCATTGGCAGTCGCTGACCAACGGTTTAGATGCCTGCATGCTTCACTGCAGCCACGTACGTGTACTGATCCCAAGTGCCTTGAACCGCTACCGACCTCTTCGCGGGTGAACCCGCTCCTACAAGGGCGCTGTGCCGATCAGAGGCGGCGTGCCCGATAAGAGGCCAGTAGCTTCAACCCATCATGCTGGTTTTTTCAGCACCAAGGTCAGGATGTCATAGCTGGCCACCAACTCGCCTAGCTGATTGGTCACCTCCACATCCCACGCTACCACCCCCTGCGGCTGCCCCAGCGGGCTGGTCTTGCCTTGGTCGATCTTGCGCTTGCAGGTCAGGCGCGCCTGGATGGTATCGCCAATGCCCACCGGGTTGATGAAGCGCAGGGTGTCCAGCCCATAGTTGGCCAGCACCGGTCCGGCACCGGGCGACACAAACAGCCCGGCCGCTGCCGACAGTACGAAGTAACCGTGAGCAATGCGTTTACCGAACTGCGACGCCTTGGCGGCGATTTCGTCGAAGTGCATGTAGAAATGGTCGCCTGACAGGCAGCCGAAATTGACCAGGTCAGCTTCTGTCACGGTGCGGCGATGGGTGAGCAGCGACTCGCCGATACGCAGCTGCTCGAAGTAGCGACGGAACGGGTGCACTTCGGTTTCGATGACTTCGCCGCCGCGCACGTACTCGCCGGTGACCGCCGTGAGCATGCTCGGCGAGCCTTGTACGGCGGCGCGCTGCAGGTAATGCTTGACCGCACGCAGGCCACCCAGCTCTTCACCACCACCGGCGCGGCCCGGGCCACCGTGCTTGAGCTGCGGCAGCGGCGAGCCGTGCCCAGTGGACTCCTTGGCAGCCTGGCTATCGAGCACCAGCAGACGGCCATGCCAGGCAGCAGCCACCGGGATAGCCTTGGCGGCCACGCTGCGGTCGGCGGTGACCAGGGTCGCCACCAGGCTGCCTTTGCCACGGGCAGCCAGTGCCAAGGCTTCGTCGAGGTCGTCATAGGCCATCAGTGTACTGACCGGGCCGAACGCTTCGATATCGTGGGCGCCGCCCTCGGCATGTGGGTCGCGGGCCTGCAACAAGGTTGGCGCAAAGAACGCGCCTTCAGCCACGCCTTCGCCACGCGGGGCAAAGCCATCACTGGCGCCGAACAGCTGATCACAACTCTGCAGCAGGCTGCGCACCCGCTCGCCGACATCGCGCTGCTGGTCATGGGAGGCCAGGGCCCCCATGCGCACACCTTCCAGGGACGGGTCGCCAACCACGACCTTGCTCAAGCGCTCGCGCAGGCGGGTGGCGACGGCATCCAGGTGCCTGGCCGGGACGATCGCACGGCGGACGGCGGTGCACTTCTGCCCGGCTTTAGTGGTCATTTCACGCACCACTTCCTTGATGTACAGGTCAAACTCTTCGCTGTCCGGTGTCACGTCCGGGCCGAGGATGGCGCAGTTGAGCGAGTCGGCCTCGGCAGTGAACGGCACCGAGTTGCGAATCAGGTTGGGCGTCACGCGCAATTTGGCAGCGGTATCGGCGGACCCGGTGAAGGTCACCACGTCCTGCCCCTGCAGGCGGTCGAGCAGGTCGCCGGTGCTGCCGATAACAAGCTGCAGGCTGCCTTCGGGCAGCAGGCCGGAGGCATTCATCAGGCGTACCACGGCCTCGGTCAAATAGCTGGTCGAGGTCGCTGGCTTGACGATGCAGGGCATACCGGCCAGGAACGTCGGGGCAAACTTTTCCAGCATGCCCCAGATAGGGAAGTTGAACGCGTTGATGTGCACCGCAACGCCTGCCCGTGGCACCAGGATGTGACTACCGGCGAAATGGCCTTGCTTGCCCAACGGTATGGCTGGCCCTTCGTGCACCAGGTTACCCGACGGCAGCTCGCGGCTGCCGATGCCGGCATAGGAGAACAGCGTGGCGTTGCCGCCTTCGATGTCGATCCAGCTGTCAGCCCGGGTGGCGCCGCTGTGGTGCGACAGGGCGTAGAGCTGCTCCTTGTGCTCGGCCAGGTACAGGGCCAGGGCTTTGAGGCGTTGGGCACGTTGTTGGAAATCCATGCCCATCAGCGAGGCAAGACCGCGTGCACGCGCGTAGCCCACAGCTTCGGCGAAGTCCGGGCGCTCTTCATGGCTGTAGGCCAGTACGTGGCCGTCGAGGGCGCTGCGCAGGGCCTGGGCGCCGTGCTGGCCGAGCCAACGGCCGGCGATGAAACTTTGCAGAGTAGGGGCGGCAGACATGCTGTTCTCCATGCTGTTCAAAATGTGAGAGGCGCTGTTACCACAGCGCCAGGGTGTAGCCGATGATCAGGCGGTTTTCGTCCACGGCGTTGGTCAGGCCGTTGCCGGAGCGGAAGGTGACATTGCGCCAGCGCAGGCTGACGTCCTTGAACGGGCCACTCTGGATGACATACGTGATGTCGGTGTCGCGCTCGCGCTCACGGCCATTGGTTACGGTGGCAGTTTCCGCGTGGCGACCGTCGGTGTAGCGGGTCATGAAACTCAGGCCGGGGATGCCCATGGCAACGAAGTCGTAGTCGTAACGCACTTGCCAAGCGTCCAGCCCGGCCCGGGTGAAGGTGTTATAGGTGACCAGGTTGACGGTGAACGGGTCGCCGCCGTTGACGAACGGGAAGGCGCTGTCACCCGACATCTGCTGCCAGGTGGCGGTGAACTTGTGTGCCCGCACGCCCAGGGTGAACATGGCGTTGAAGTTACGGTTGTCGATGTTGCCGGCACGCTCGGCGCCGTCATTGCGGCTGTCGAAGTAGCGCAGGTCACTGCGCAGGCTCAGTCCTTCTGCCAGTGGGCGGGTGTCGATCAGACCGACGAATTGCTGACGGTAGATGTCCTGGAGCTTGGCGTAGTAATAGCTGACCGTGGTTTGCGGGGTGATGGCGTAGCTGCCACCACCAAAGTCCAGGTGGTCACTGCTGGCAGCGCCATAGCCGATGTCGTCGCGGCCAGAGGAATCACGCAGGTTGGCCTTGGTCAGGCGTCCGGCATTGAAGGTGAGGCCATCGAGGTCCTGACTGGTGAGCAGGCCACCCTGGAAGGTGGAGGCCAGCAGGCGGGTGTCGTTGTACACCACCACCGGCAGGATCGGCTGCAAGGTGCCCAGCCGCAAGGTGCTCTTGGACACGCGTACCTTGCCGGTCAGGCCTAGCTCGCTGTAGTCATCGACCGGTTCGTGGCTGTTCGGGCCAAAAGGCAGCAGGCCGGTGTTGCGACGGTCGCGGCTGGAGTCTAGCTTGATGCCCAACTGGCCCAGCGCGTCCACGCCAAAGCCGACCGGGCCCTCGGTAAAGCCCGACTCCAACTTGGCGGTAAAGCCTTGGCCCCATTCCTCGGCCTTGGCCTGCGGGGCGTTGCTCTGGCGAAAATCACGGTTGATGTAGTGGTTGCGCAGCTCCAGGCGTGCATGGCTGTCGCCGATGAAGTCGGCCAGCGCGGGCATCGGCAGGGCGAAGGTGGCCAGCCAGGCGGCTGACAGGAAGTGTGTGCGGTTCATTGTTGTTGTTTTACCCGACATGTCTGTTCGTCCTTGAAGTCAGTGTTTGCTGGCGCCAGCCGCACCGATACCGGTCATGGAGCGGATGAACTGGCCCAGGTAGCGACCACGCTCTTCAACGGCACGTTCGGAGGTGTCGGTAACCGAGAACACCCAGGCACTGAGGAAGGCCAGGCTCATGGAGAACAGCGCAGGGTTGCTGTAGGGGAACAGCGCCGTTTCGTTGTGCAGCACGTTGACCCACACCGCCGGGCCCAGCACTACCAACAGCACCGCCGAGACCAGCCCGGCCATGCTGCCGCACACCGCGCCACGGGTGGTCAGGCCTTTCCAGAACATGGAAAGGAGCAGCACCGGGAAGTTGACCGAAGCGGCCACCGCCAGCACCAGGCCGGAAAGGAAGGCAATGTTCTGCGACTCGAACATCAGGCCCAGGATCACCGCCAGCAGGCCAATGAGCAACGTGGCAAGGCGTGACACGCGCATTTCCTCTTGCTCGGTCGCCTTGCCTTTGCGCATCACGCAGGCATACAGGTCGTGGGACACGGCCGATGCCCCGGACAGCGCCAGGCCGGCGACCACAGCCAGAATGGTGGCGAAGGCGACGGCAGAGATGAAGCCCAGGAACAGGTTGCCACCCACGGCCTGGGCCAGGTGCACGGCGACCATGTTGCCGCCACCGATGATGGCGCCAGTGGCGTCGCGGTAGGACGGTTCAGTGCCGACCATGACGATGGCGCCAAAGCCGACAACGATCAGCAGCAGGTAGAAGTAACCAATGAAACCGGTGGCGTAGAACACGCTCTTGCGTGCTTCCTTGGCATCACTGACAGTGAAGAAGCGCATCAGGATATGCGGCAGGCCAGCGGTGCCGAACATCATGCCCAAACCGAGGGAAATAGCGTCCACCGGGTTGGACAACAAGCCGCCTGGGGCCATGATCGCCTGGCCCTTGGCATGCACGGCCACTGCACTGGCAAACATGGCCTCGGTGCTGAAGCCGAAGTGCTTGAGCACCATGAAGGCCATGAAACTGGTGCCTGAGAGCAGCATTACTGCCTTGATGATCTGCACCCAGGTGGTGGCGAGCATGCCCCCGAAGGTGACATAGGCAACCATCAGCACACCGACCAGCATCACGGCGTACAGGTAGCTGATGCCGAACAGCAGCTCGATCAGCTTGCCGGCGCCGACCATTTGCGCCACCAGGTACATCAGCGCCACCACCAGGGTGCCGAAAGCCGAGGTCAAGCGCACCGGGGTTTGCGCCAGCCGGTAGCTGACCACGTCGGCAAAGGTGTACTTGCCCAGGTTACGCAGGCGCTCGGCAATCAGGAACAGGATGATCGGCCAGCCCGCCAGGACACCGAGGGCATACAACAGGCCGTCGTAGCCGTTCATGAACATCATCGCGGAAATGCCCAGGAACGAAGCGGCACTGATCATGTCGCCAGCGATTGCCAGGCCGTTCTGCATACCGGTCAAGCCGCCGCCGGCGGTGTAGAAGTCACTGGCCGAGCGGGTGCGCAGGGCAGCCCAGCGGGTGACCAGCAGGGTGAAGCAGACAAACACCATGAACATCGAAATGGCGGTCCAGTTCATTGTGCGCACTCCTGCTTGACCTTGTCGTTGAGCGGGTCGAGCACGTTGTTGGCGCGGTGCACATAGATGCCGGTCAGGGCAAAGGACAGCAGCACCATCAACACGCCCACCAGCATGCCGACAGTGGTCACGCCGCCGCTGAGGGACTGGCCGAGGGTGCTGGGCGAAAACGCAACCAGCAGGACGAAGCCGTAGTAGACCACCAGCATGGCCAGGGTCAGGCTGCCGTTGAGGCGGCGCTTGCGCCGCACCAGGTGCTGGAAGTCGGGGTGGTTGGCGATGCTTTCTATGCGTTCGGGTGTCATGGCAAGCGATCTCTTGGTTTTGTAATTGTTGTGTTGAGGTCACGCGGGGTATTGCGTTGTTGCTTAGGCCCTCTTCGCAGGTAAGGATGCTGCCCCAAGGCCCTGTAGGAGCGGGTTTACCCGCGAAGCAGTCGACTCGGTCTACAACTGGTCGAAGTCAAGCACCACCCTGTCGCTCACCGGGTAGGTCTGGCACGACAGCACATACCCGGCCGCCACTTCGTAATCTTCGAGGGCGTGGTTGCTGTCCATCTCCACTTCGCCCTCGATCACCCGGCACTTGCAGGTGGAGCACACACCGGCCTTGCACGAGTAGGGCAGCTCGGCACCAATGGCGTTGCCGGCGTCGAGCACGTTCTGGGTGTTGCGCGGCAGGTCGAAAGCAAGGGCGCGGCCGTCGCTGATCACGGTGATGTGGCTAAGCGCCGAATCCACCTGGCGTGCCGCCTCACGGGCTTCGCGGCGGGCCTCGCTGCCGGCGGCGGCGAACAGCTCGAAGTGAATGCGTTCCTTGGCCATGCCGTTGGCCTGCAGGCTGTCACGCACGGTCTCGGTCATCGCCTGCGGGCCGCAGATGAACGCCGCGTCCAGGCCGGCAACGTCCAGCCAGCGCGAAAACAGCTGGCCGCATTTGTCGGCGTCGATGCGGCCGTTGTACAGGTCAACATCCTGCTGTTCGCGGCTGAACACGAAAATCAGGTTCAAGCGGTCGAGGTAACGGTTTTTCAGGTCTTCGAGCTTGTCGCGGAACAGCGCCCCCGAACTGGAGCGGTTGCCGTACAGCAAGGTGAAACGGCTGTGTGGCTCGCTGGCCAGCGTAGTGGCGATGATCGACAGTATCGGGGTGATGCCGCTGCCGGCGGCCACACCCAGATAGTTGCCCTGGCGAGCCGGGTCCAGCGGCACGAAGAAGCTGCCCGATGGCGGCATCACTTCCAGCTGCTGGCCTTCCTTGAGCACCTCATTGGCAAACGCCGAGAAGCGCCCGCCCGGTACGCGCTTGACGGCCACGCGCAGTTCGCCGTCCTGTACGGCGCTGCAGATGGAGTAGGAGCGGCGGACTTCTTCGTTATCCAGCTGGGTGCGCATGACCAGGTACTGGCCCTGAGTGAAGCGGAACTGGTCCTGCAGGTGCTCGGGCACATCGAAGGCAATCGATACCGCATCACGGGTCTCATTGCGCACTTGCTTGATGGTCAGGCTGTGAAACTGGCTCATGGTGGTCTCCACGGCTCAAATGCATTTGAAATAGTCGAATGGCTCCAGGCACTCGCGGCAGCGGTACAGCGCCTTGCAGGCCGTGGAGCCGAACTGGCTGAGCAATTCGGTATGGGCGCTGCCGCATTGCGGGCAGCACACCTGGGGGGCTTCGCCGAGCAGGCTGCGCTTGCTGGCACTGCCTTGCGGCGGCGCAATGCCATAAGCGCGCAGGCGCTCGCGGCCCAGTTCGCTGATCCAGTCAGTGCTCCAGGCCGGGGTCAGCCGGCGCTCCAGCTCTGGCGCGGTAAAACCGGCCTGTTCCAGCGCCTGGCGGATATCCCCTTCGATGACTTCGGTGGCCGGGCAGCCAGAGTAGGTCGGGGTGACCACCAGGTGCAGGTGGCCGGCGCGCCAATCGACATCGCGCACGATCCCCAGGTCGACCACGCTGACCACCGGCACTTCGGGGTCCATGACCTGGCCCAATACCGCCCAGGCGCGAGCCAGGTCGTCGCCTTGCTGTGCCCGCGCGCCGCGGTCGCCGGCAATCAGTTCACCAGGTTGCATCGGGGTAGGCCCTTGGCAGGAACTGCATTTCGGCCAGCAGCAGGCCCAGATGCTCGGTGTGCAGGCCTTTGCGGCCATCCAGGTAGAAGTGGCTGGCGGCCTTGGGCAGCGGCAGTTCGACCGAAGCAAACGTCGCGGTGATCTGCTTCAGCCAGGTGGCGCCGACGGTAGCGGGATCGGCACCGATACCGCATTCGGCCAGACGGACTTCGTTGTCGCTGGCAGCGGTGAGTTCGACGGTGAAGCGCCACAGTGCCGGGATAGCGGCGAGCATGCGCTGGCGGCTGGCATCGGTACCACCGCCCAGACGTTGTACCCATTCGCTGGACCGGCGCAGGTGGTAGGTGACTTCCTTCAGGGCCTTGGCGGCAATACCAGCGATTCGCGCGTCGCTGGACTCGACCAGCTCCTGCAGCACGGCGAAGTGCCACGCGTCGTAAAGGAACTGCTTGGTCATGGTCACGGCAAAGTCACCGTTGGGTTGCTCGACCAGCAGCAGGTTGCGGTAGGCGCGCTCGTCACGGCGGAACGCCAGGGCATCGGCATCCCGGCCATCGTCGAGCAGCTCGGCGGCATACTCCAGCCAGTTGCGGGCCTGGCCGACCAGATCGAGGCCGACGTTCATCAGGGCCAGCTCTTCCTCGATGGCCGGGGCGCGGCCACACCACTCACAGAGGCGCTGGCCCTGGACCAGGGCGCTGTCGCCGAGCAACAGCAGATAGGGGATAAGGGCTTCTTTATGCATGGCCCACCTCACATGTGTCCGACTTCGTCGGGCAGCTCGTAGAAGCTGGCATGGCGATAGACCTTGTCGTCCGAGGGGGCGAACAGCGGGTCTTTCTCGTCGGGGGAGGAGGCGGTGATCAGCGCCGAAGGCACCACCCACAGGCTCACACCTTCGCTACGGCGGGTGTAGAGCTCGCGGGCGTTCTCGATGGCCATGGCGGCATCGGCGGCGTGCACGCTGCCGACATGCTTGTGGTTAAGGCCGTGCTTGCTGCGCACGAACACTTCGTAGAGGGTCCAGACAGACATTTTCGATCTCCGCATCAATCGCCGCTCAGGCGGCGTTCTTGTTCTGTTGCTTGCGCGCATAGGCCACGGCGGCCTCGCGTACCCAGGCGCCATCCTCGATGGCCTTGCGCCGGGTGGCGACACGTTCCAGGTTGCATGGGCCATTGCCCTTGATCACTTCGTAGAACTCGTCCCACTGGATTTCGCCAAAGTCGTAGTGGCCGCGCTCGGCGTTCCACTTCAGCTCAGGGTCAGGCGCAGTGCAGCCAAGCAGTTCCAGCTGCGGCACGGTCTGGTCGATGAAGCGCTGGCGCAGTTCGTCGTTGGTCTGGCGCTTGATCTTCCAGGCCATCGACTGGGCGCTGTTGGGCGAGTGTTCATCGCTCGGGCCGAACATCATCAGCGCCGGCCACCACAGGCGGTTGATGGCGTCCTGAACCATGTCGCGCTGGGCTTGGGTGCCCTGGCGCATCATGGTCAGGAGCATTTCGTAGCCCTGGCGCTGGTGGAAGCTCTCTTCCTTGCAGATACGGATCATCGCGCGGGAGTAGGGGCCGTAAGAGGTGCGCTGCAGCACCACCTGGTTGACGATGGCGGCGCCATCCACCAGCCAGCCCACAGCGCCCATGTCGGCCCAGCTGAGGGTGGGGTAGTTGAAGATGCTCGAGTACTTGGCCTTGCCGCTGTGCAGTTTGTCGATCTCTTCGTCGCGGTCAGCCCCCAGGGTTTCCATGGCGCTGTACAGGTACAGGCCGTGACCGGCTTCGTCCTGAATCTTGGCCATCAGCTGCAGTTTGCGCTTGAGGCTGGGGGCACGGGTAACCCAGTTGCCTTCGGGCAGCATGCCGACGATTTCAGAGTGGGCGTGCTGGGAGATCTGCCGGATGAGGGTCTGGCGGTAGGCCTCGGGCATCCAGTTCTTGGCTTCGATCTTGATTTCGGCGTCGATCTTTTCCTGGAAATTGCGTTCCTCGGGGGACATTTCTTCCAGCGTCTTGACGCGCTTGACTCCGGTTTCCACTAGCTGTGCGTACATGTGCTGCGACTCCTGCTAAGGCATGAGTCATTTGTAAGCGATACAAAACACAACGTCAAACACATTTATGTGTATCAAGTAATATTTGTGTATCGCATTGCCGGGCAGGGGGCTGTTGCAGCCCACTCTCGGCACAAGGCTGCGCCTGCATCAGCGCGTGCCCGAGGGAACGCAGGCAAAAAAAAGCCCCGGGCAATGCCGGGGCCGAAATGGCAGCCGATTGGGTCAGCTGGCCAACCGTTTGTCGAACACATGGCACGCCTTGCCCTCGGAGCGCTTGAGCGTGCCGCAGGGTTGCAGGTGCACCTGGGTGCTGATGCCGATGTAAGTCTTGATCTGTTTGGTCAACTCCCCGACAACCAGCTTGCGCTGGCCTTCGTCAAGGTGCTGGCACTCTGCGCGCAGTTCCACATGCACTTGGACACTGTCCAGGTTTCCATTGCGATACAGATGGATCTCATACAGCTCTGAAAGCTGTTTTATTTTTAGGACCTGTTCCTCGATCTGGGTCGGGAACACATTGACCCCGCGAATGATCAGCATGTCGTCACTGCGGCCGGTGATCTTGCCGATCCGCCGCATTGGCCGAGCGGTGCCGGGCAGCAGCCGGGTGAGGTCGCGGGTGCGGTAGCGCACCATCGGCAATGCCTCTTTGCTCAGCGAGGTAAATACCAGCTCGCCCAGCTGGCCATCCGGCAGTACCTCGCCGGTAGCAGGGTCGATGATCTCGGGATAGAAGTGGTCTTCCCAGATGGTCGGGCCGTCTTTGGTCTCGATGCACTCCATCGCCACGCCGGGGCCCATGATCTCCGACAGGCCATAGATATCGAGGGCATTGATGCCCAGACGCTGCTCAATTGAACGGCGCAGCTCGTCGGTCCACGGCTCGGCACCAAAAATGCCCAGGCGCAGCTTGAGGTCGTGCGGGTCGATGCCCTGGCGCTCGATTTCATCAGCCAGGTTGAGCATGTAGGACGGGGTGACCATGATGATATCGGGCTGGAAGTCGCGAATCAGCTGCACCTGCTTTTCGGTCTGGCCACCGGACATGGGGATCACGGTGCAGCCCAGGCGCTCGGCGCCGTAATGCGCGCCGAGCCCGCCAGTGAACAGCCCGTAGCCGTAGGACACATGCACCTTGTCACCTTTGCGCCCGCCGGCCGCACGAATCGAACGGGCAACCACATTGGCCCAGGTGTCGATATCGTTCTGGGTGTAGCCGACCACCGTCGGCTTGCCGGTGGTGCCACTGGAGGCATGCAGGCGCACCACTTCTTCCTGGGGCACGGCGAACATGCCGTAGGGGTAGTTGTCGCGCAGGTCGTTCTTGCCGGTGAAGGGGAACTTCGCCAGGTCTTCCAGGCACTTGAGGTCATCGGGGTGGGCGCCGCACTCGGCAAAGCGCTGGCGGTACAGCGGCACATTGTCGTAGGCGTGCTTCAGGCTCCAGCGCAGACGCTCCAGCTGGTGCTGGCGCAGGGCGTCGACGCTGGCGGTTTCCATCGGGTCCAGCAGGGCACGATCGGCATCATGGTACATGTTCATGGCTTCACTCGAATTGTTCTTGTACGCCGCGCGCCAGCGGTTGCAGGCCACGCGGTGAGTGTCATGGAGGCAGCATATACGGCTGCGTTCAGTTCGGTAACAAGCGCAGGGCCCGAACCGCTCAGAGGCGCTCGATGATCATGGCGATGCCTTGACCTACACCGATGCACATGGTGCACAGGGCGTAGCGGCCGGCCGTTTCTTCGAGCTCGTGCAAGGCAGTGGTCACCAATCGAGCACCGCTCATGCCCAGTGGATGGCCCAGGGCGATGGCGCCGCCGTTGCGGTTGACGCGTGGGTCGTCGTCGGCCAGGCCCAGCTCGCGCAACACGGCCAGCCCTTGGGCGGCAAAGGCCTCATTGAGTTCGATGACATCCAGGTCAGCCAGTGCCAGGCCGGTGAGCGCCAGCACCTTGCGGGTCGCAGGCACCGGACCGATGCCCATCAGCCTGGGCTCAACCCCGGCCACCGCCATGCCGACGATGCGGCCGCGGGCCTTCAGCCCATGGCGGCGGGCCGCGGCGCTGCTGGCCAGCAGCAGGGCGCAAGCGCCGTCATTCACGCCGGAGGCATTACCCGCCGTTACGCTGCCGCCTTCACGAAACGGCGTCCCGAGCCGAGCCAGCTGCTCCAGGGTCGTGTCGCCACGCGGGTGCTCGTCATGCTCGACCACTTTGGCTGGGCCTTTGCGTTGCGGGATTTCGACCGGCACGATTTCCCGCGCCAGGCGGCCGCGGGCCTGAGCTGCTGCGGCTTTGTGCTGGCTGCGCAGGGCAAAAGCATCCTGGTCGGCGCGCGAGATGCCGAACTGTTCGGCCACGTTTTCAGCTGTTTCCGGCATCGAATCGATGCCGTAGGCGGCCTTCATCAGCGGGTTGACGAAACGCCAGCCGATGGTGGTGTCGAACAGCTCGGCCGCACGCCCGAATGCCTGCTCCGACTTACCCATTACAAACGGCGCACGCGACATGGACTCCACGCCACCGGCCAGCATGAGCCCCGCTTCACCGCAGCGCAGGGCACGTGCCGCATTGCCGATGGCATCCAGACCGGAACCGCACAGGCGGTTGATCGTGGTCCCTGGTACTTCGACTGGCAGCCCGGCCAGCAGGCTCGCCATGTGGGCCACGTTGCGGTTGTCTTCGCCGGCCTGGTTGGCACAGCCGAAGATAACGTCATCAATGGCTTTCCAGTCCAGTTCAGGGTGGCGCTGGATCAAGGCTTTGAGCGGGATGGCCGCCAGGTCGTCGGCGCGCACGCTGCTCAGGGCCCCGGCATAGCGGCCAATGGGGGTGCGCACGGCGTCGATGATCAAGGCATCGGCGTGGGTCGGTTCATTCATCTTGCGTCTCCTGCGCCAGCACGGTGCCGCGCACTTTGTAGGATTTGCCATGGAATATCGCCACCAGCTCACCGCGCTGGTTGTCGATGCGCACGTCGTACAGGCCGGTGCGGCCTTTGCGGCTGACTTCGCTGGCGTGGGCGGTGAGCACGTCATCGCGCAGCGCCGGGACCAGGTAGTCGATGGTGCAGCCCAGCGCCACCGTGGCCTGGTCGTAGCTATTGCAGGCGAAGGCGAACGCCGAATCGGCCAACGCGAACAGGAAACCGCCATGGCAGGTGCCATGCCCCTGGATCATGTCGGCACGCACTGGCATGCGCAGGCTGGCCCGGCCTGGGCCGGCATCCAGCAGGCTGATGCCCAGGCCCTGAGTGGCCGGGTCGCGGGCGTACATGGCGTCGGCACAGGCTTGTGCCAGTTCCACTTCAGTCATGCAGGGTGCCTCCTTTGGCTTCACAGCGGCGCAACAACAGGGAAGGGCGGTAGCGGCTCTCGCCGTAGCTGCGCTGCAGGTTGTCGAGCACGCGCAGGGTATGGGCAATACCGATGTTCGCCGCCCAGGCCAGCGGGCCGCAGGGGTAATTGACGCCAGCGCGCATGGCCAGGTCGATGTCGGCGGCGCTGCCGACGCCCTGAAGCACCGCATCGGCGGCCTCGTTGGCGAGCATTGCCACGGTGCGCAGTACCACCAGGCCGGGCAGGTCGGCGACACCGGTCACTTTCAGGCCGGCACGCTGCAGCAAGGCTACGGCCTGGTCGCGTGCGCTGTCAGTGGTATCGGCGGACCAACTGATGGCAAGGCGGGTGGCGCTGCTGTAGTCCAGCGCCAGGTCGAGCAGCACAAGGTTGCGCAGGCCGTCTTCGCGGGCGCGCTGGCTGGCCAGGCGGCCATCGGACAGGGCCAGGGTGGCATCGCCCACCTGAATCAAGCCACTACCGGCGCGCTGGGTCACGGCAATGCCGCTTTGGCGCAGGCGCTCGACCAGCGGTTGCATCACCCCCAGGTTGCCCTCGACCGCGCAGGCCTCTGCGCAGGCGGAGCTGTGCAGTTCCGCCGGCTGCGGGCGCTCGACGCCTTCGGCATAGCGATAGAAGCCTTGGCCGGTCTTGCGCCCCAGGCGACCGGCGTCCACCAGTTCCTTCTGCACCAGCGAAGGCTGGAAGCGGAAATCGCCATAGAAAGCATCGAATACTGAACACGTGACAGCGTAATTGACGTCATGGCCAATCAGGTCGGTCAGCTCGAACGCCCCCATGCGAAAGCCGCCAGCGTCACGCATCAGCGCATCCAGGCTGGCGCAATCGGCGGCACCTTCCTGCATCAGGCGCAGGCTTTCGGCATAGAACGGCCGCGCTACACGGTTGACGATGAAACCCGGTGTAGAGCGTGCATGTACCGGCTGCTTGCCCCAGGCCTGGGCAGTGGCATAGATGCGTGCGGCCACTGCCGGGTCGGTTGCCAGGCCCGACACCACCTCGACAAGCGCCATCAGCGGTGCCGGGTTGAAAAAGTGCATACCGACCACGTGCTGCGGGCGTTCAAGGCCAGCGGCGAGGCTGGTGATGGACAGTGACGAAGTGTTGCTGGCAAGGATACAGTCGGCTGCGCACAGGGTTTCGAGCTGGCTGAACAACGCCTGCTTCACCTGCAGGTTTTCGACGATGGCTTCAATGACCAGGCCGGCATCTGCCAAGGCGTCGAGTGTATCGACCGGGCACAGGCGGGCATTGATCGCTTCGCGTTCAGCGGCCGGCAACGTTCCTTTGTCCACCAGCCGGGCCAGTTGGCGATCGATACCCGTCACCGCCTGAGCGGCAGCACCCGGGCGGTTGTCGTAGAGCTTGACGGGGTGGCCGGCCTGGGCCGCAACCTGGGCGATACCGGCGCCCATGGCGCCGGCACCGATCACCGCCACCTGCACATTGCTTGCGAGTGCGGCCATTTCAGCGCCCCTTGAAGGCTGGCGTGCGTTTGTTCATGAAGGCGCTTACGCCTTCGCGGTAGTCCTCGCTGCGCCCGGCCAGGCGCTGCAGGTCGCGCTCCAGCTCCAGCTGTGCCTCAAAACCGTTGTCGAAACTGGCATTGAGGCTGCGCTTGATCAGTGCCAGGCCGTAGGTGGGCTGGGCGGCGAGCTGGCGGGCGAGGGTGAGGGCTTCGTCACGCAGCGCGGCATCATCCACCACGCGGTGGATCAACCCCCATTGCTCGGCCTGTTCGGCGCCAAGGCGCTCGCCAAGCATGGCCAGCGCCTTGGCCCGGGCCATACCGACCAAGCGCGGCAGCAGCCAGGTACCGCCGGAGTCCGGCACCAGGCCGATCTTGCAGAAGGCCTGGATGAAACTGGCCGAGCGGGCGGCCAGCACCAGGTCGCAGGCCAAGGGAATGTTGGCACCGGCACCGGCCGCCACGCCGTTGACCGCACAGATCACCGGCAAAGGCAGGTCGCGCAGGGTGCGTACCAGCGGGTTGTAGAACTTGTCGATCGATTGGCCCAGGTCCGGCATTTCGGCGCCTGGAGCAACGTTGCGGTCGGACAGGTCCTGCCCGGCGCAGAAGCCGCGGCCTTCAGCCGTCAGCAGCAGCACCCGCGCGTCATTGCTTTGGCGCACTTGCTTGAGCGCTTCGCGCACCTCCAGATGCATGGCCGTATTGAAGCTGTTCAGCTGCTCCGGGCGGTTCAATGAAAGGAAGGCAACGCCGTCCTCGATGGAAAACAGGATGTGCTGGAAAGTCATGACAGACTCGCTCCGTCAGTCGAGAGAATGATGATCAGCGCCCCTGGAAACGGGCTTGGCGCTTTTCCTGGAAGGCGCGGATGCCTTCATCGCGATCGGCGGTGCCAGCCAGCAGGGTGAAGGCATGGCGCTCGAAGCGCAGGCCGCTGGCCAGGTCGGTATCACCGGCCTTCAGTAACGCCTCCTTGGCCAGGCGCACGGCCAGCGGCGCTTTGGCGGCGATGCTGCGGGCAACCTGCATGGCGCGTTCTACGGTGAGTTCGGGCTGGGTGATTTCGCTGACCAGGCCGGCCTGCTGGGCGCGGTGGGCAGTGATGGCTTCCCCCGTCAGCACCATCTGCATGGCCAACGGCTTACCGACGGCACGTAACAGGCGCTGGGTGCCGCCAGCACCGGGGATGATGCCAAGGTTGATTTCCGGCTGGCCGAAACGGGCGTCGGTCCCGGCGATGACGATGTCGGCGCACATTGCCAGTTCACAGCCGCCACCCAGGGCATAGCCGTTGACTGCGGCAATCAGCGGTTTGGCGAATGCGGCGATGCTTTGCCAATGCGCTACGCGCGGGTCATTGAGGATGCCGACCAGGTCGCGATCAGCCATCTCGCGGATGTCGGCGCCTGCGGCGAATGCTTTGGCACTGCCGGTAATCACTGTGGCCCGGACATGCTCGTCGTCCCCGGCAGCCTGCAGCGCAGCAGCCAGTTCTGCCAGTAGCTCGGTGCACAGGGCATTCAAGGCCTCGGGCCGTTGCAGGGTAATGAGCTGAACGCCGTGTTCGGGCGCCTGCACATCGATATATCGCGGCATGTCGGGTTCCTCTGGCTGCACGCACGGCACATCGCGTGGCCGGCATTTTTTGGAATTGTTTGCAGGGGCGTAATGCGGGATCACGACCAGGTGAGGTCAGTATATGCTCTATGTGATACATCAATGCAAGGTTCAAAATGCATTCGCGTATCTCTTTTTTATTTTCCAGCGGCCAAAGCCGCAGAGCAATGCCTGCAGAAGAATCGTTTCATTTCGTTATTTTCTGGTATTTAACGCTGGTTTTTGCCTGGCAGAATCAAATCAAAACAAGTGATACACGATTGACGACCAAACAACTTCTGATACAAGATCGAAAGAAATTTCAAATCATTTCAGGAGTGATGCCATGCCTTGCTATCGACTGGACGGCCTGACGCCCGTGGTTCACCCGACAGCCTACGTGCACCCCAGTGCAGTCCTGATCGGCGACGTCATCGTTGGACCCCGCTGCTACATCGGCCCACTGGCATCGCTCAGGGGCGATTTCGGCCGCATCGTGCTGGAGGAGGGCGCCAACTTGCAGGACACCTGCGTGATGCACGGTTTCCCGGGCGGCGACACCGTAGTAGAGCGTAACGGGCACATCGGCCATGGCGCCGTGCTGCACGGCTGCCGAGTGGGCGAAGACGCGTTGGTCGGCATGAACGCCGTGGTGATGGATGGCGCCCATGTAGCTCCACGTTGCATTGTCGCGGCCACTGCCTTCGTCAAGGCAGGCTTCGAATGCGCGGCGCAGAGCCTGGTGATGGGGTCGCCAGCCCAGGTCAAACGCCCACTGACCGATCAGGAGCTGGCCTGGAAACAGCGCGGGACGGCGGAGTACCAGCACCTGGCGCAGCGCTGCATGAACAGCATGGTCGAATGCCCGCCGCTGGCCGAGGCAGAGCCGGGACGCCCGCGCATGGAAGACACCGGGGTCAGGCCCAAGGGGCAGGCGAGCGCATGAGCCTGGCAGCGACACGCAATGGCCAGGCGGCCCACCGCACAGGTATAGTCGGTGCTTTATCCGCGCACAGTTCGCCCATGAGCACTCTTGCCCCACTGAACCACTTGATCACCCGCTTTCAGGAACAGACGCCGATCCGCGCCAGTTCCCTGATCATCACGTTGTACGGCGATGCCATCGAGCCGCACGGCGGTACAGTCTGGCTCGGTAGCCTGATCAACCTGCTGGAACCGATCGGCATCAATGAACGGCTGATTCGCACGTCGATCTTTCGCCTGACCAAAGAAGGTTGGCTCACTGCAGAAAAGGTGGGTCGACGCAGTTATTACAGCCTGACAGGCACTGGCCGTCGGCGTTTCGAAAAAGCCTTCAAGCGCGTCTATAGCCCAAGCCAGCCAGCCTGGGACGGGGCCTGGACGCTGGTGTTACTGTCGCAACTGGAGGCGGGTAAACGCAAGGCCGTGCGTGAAGAGCTGGAGTGGCAGGGGTTTGGTGTCATGGCGCCGAACCTGCTAGGTTGCCCACGGGCAGACCGTGCCGACCTGGTGGCCACGTTGCGTGACCTTGAGGCCGGCGACGACAGTATCGTCTTCGACACCCACACCCAGGAGGTGCTCGCGTCCAAGGCGATGCGCGCCCAGGTGCGGGAAAGCTGGCGTATCGACGAACTGGGGCAGCAATACAGCGAGTTTATCCAGCTGTTCAGGCCGCTGTGGCAAGGTTTGAAAGAGCAGCCGTTGCTGGATGCTCAAGATTGCTTCCTGGCACGCACGCTGCTGATTCACGAGTACCGCCGCCTGCTGCTGCGCGACCCGCAACTGCCCGACGAGCTGCTGCCAGGGGACTGGGAGGGAAGGGCTGCGCGGCAGTTGTGCCGTAACCTCTACCGACTGGTGTTTGCCAAAGCCGAAGAATGGTTGAATGCAGCACTGGAAACAGCAGATGGCCCATTGCCGGATGTGAGCGAGAGTTTCTACAAACGTTTTGGCGGGTTGGCTTGAGGGTAAGTCACCTACTACCAGCAGGCAGTTCTTGTGTCCCTATAGGAGCAACCCCAACCACATTGCCCCCAGGATGAGCAGTTGCCCTGGAATGAGGTATCGCGAAAAGCTGAAACCTCCGTTGCTCAAGGCCAGAACACATTTGCTTAATGTGTTCCCCGTCAATGCGAGCAAGCCCGGTATGACGATTTCATTCGCACTGATTCGTCCGGCAGCGACCAACGAGGCGATCGAGGCCGTGGCCGCATGAGCATCGGCCAGGCCGCCGACGAAAGCCGCGAGATTGACGCCATTGGGGCCCAGAAGCTGAAGCAGAAATGCCGAGAACAAGGCGATGCCGGTTATCGCAGCGGTGATCGCCAGTGCTGTCCAGAGACTGAACGCGCCATCGCCCGGATGTGTGGCGGATCCTCCATGAGCAGCACGCCAAGGGGCTAGCAGAAGCACGCCATACACGAGTGTGACCAGTGCCCCCAGCGCGATCGATGACCAGAAAGGGTCGAGCAAGCGACGGTCGACGATGCTCAGCACCAGTGCAAATTGGGTGATGCTGGCGAGATTGGACAATACGGCAGCGCCGGCAAATGGCCTGGCGGCAGCGCCTTGCTGTCTGACGCGGTGTGCAAGCAGGGCAATGGTGGCAGAACTTGAGGCAAAGCCCGATGCGATCGCGCTCAAGGGCAGGCCATAGCGAGGTCCCATCAGGCGCATGACGATGTGTCCTAAAGCACCCACGGCCATCAGCAAGACCACCAGGTCACAAATCGTGCGCGGGTTGAGTATGTTGTAGGGGCCTAGAAACTGGTCCGGTGTCAGCGGCAGTACCACCAAGGCCACCGTGGACAACATCAGGCCATCGCGCAGCTCTTCCTCGCTCAATTGTTGCAGCACGAAATGATGCAGTTCGCGTCGCAGCGCCAACAGCACGGTGAGCACCACGCCCACCGCTGCGGCGAGCTCAGGCTCATGAAGGCTAAGCGCTCCGAGTGTCAGCACCAGCAGCAGGGCAATTTCACTGGTCACTTCAGGGTCTTTATCGGCATGTCTGCGGTAGTGCATGCAGAGCATCAGCACCAGGCCCAGACTCGCCACCGCGACCAGCACCGCACCTGCCAGCAACATGCTGACGTAGCCCAGCAATGCAGTGATGGCGAAGGTCCTGAGCCCGGCGGCCGCGTGGTCCTCGTTACGCCCCTTCTTACGCTCGCGCTCCAGCCCCACCAGCATGCCGATACCCAGCGCCACAGCGCCGTGGCCAACATTCAAGGCGTCGAGCATGGTGCCTTTAGCGGGACCTTGACCTCACATTCCCCGCCACCTTGTTCCAGTGCCATGAGTGCAGGCATATCGAGAATTTCTACCAACCTGCCATGCAGGTCGACGATACCCAGCGCGCGCAGACGGGCGACGGATCGGCACACGGTTTCCAGGCGTAACCCCAGGTACGAAGCCATGTCTTCACGAGACATGCGCAACATGAAGCCATGCGCAGAGTAACCGCGGCTGACGAAGCGTCTGGAGAGCCCCACCAGGAAGCTGGCCAGCCGCTGTTCTGCTGTCAGGTTGCACAGCATCAGCACGCGCCCGTGCTCACGCACGATCTCGCGGCTCATCAAGCGATTAAGGCTCTGCTGCAGCTCCGGAAACTCACGCGCCAGGGTTTGCAAGCGACGATAGGGGACGGGGCAGACTTCGCTGTCTTCCAGGGCAATGGCGTCACAGACATGGTGCTCTGTGGCAATGGCATCGAGGCCGAGTACATCGCCCGGCATCCAGAAGTTGATCACCACGCCTTGCCCCTCGGCGGTGTTCAGGCTGGTCTTGAAACTGCCGCAACGTACGGCATAGAGCATGGTCAGCGGATCGTTGGCATTGAACAGCGCGGCACCCTTGCGAATGCGCATGCGTGGGCCTATCAACGCGCCCAGGCAGCTGTTGTCGTCAACCGGCAGACCCGTGGGGAGGCACAGGCCGCTGACCCGGCAATCCATGCAGTGGTTCACCAGCGGTTTCAGGTGAATAGGGTTTGCCTTGGACAATGCGTTGGGTGCGTCGAGCAGGGTGACCTTCAGCTGGCCAGGCATTTTCAGGCCTCCTTCGCATTTTGGAGGCCGCTTTGGGCCCCTGCGCCATGACGCGCACCGAGCCCCACGGTCACCCTGGCATGGGGCGACCAATCAGCAAGCATGTCACGCGAGTGGGGGGCATTGAGGCGGCTTGTAAGCCGTTCGACAAACCGCTCGGCTTCGGCAGCCGTCCTGAAACCCACCCGCCAGTCATCCATGTGTACCCAACAGCGTCCCTGCTCTGTGTTCTTCTCCACGTAAACGTTCATCAGGGCCTCCAAAGCATGTATCGGTAGACAATGCAGAATGAAGGCGTCCCTGCCGGCAGTGCAGGTGAAACTCAGGGCGGTGTCGCCATGGCACGCCTGCGGGGCCTGAAGTGGCTGTGATCTGGGTACAGGGTGCGCCGGCGAAGTCCCGAGGTATTGATCCGCGTCAAGTTCTTGCACCATGGGCAATGCCACTGGTCGGTAGGTGCCTCCAGTTGATAAACATCAAGTTCGCACGACTTAGGTGGCAGATGCTTTACCTACGTATTGCAACCTCAGAGGTGTGCCATGGAAACTCCGCAAAGACTGCTGCTGATCGCCTCTCCCCTGATGCGCCGAACCCCGACCTACGACCGGGCCGCTGCGCTGGCCAAGGCCAAAGGGATGGCGCTGCACATCGTCGCTTTCGACTACGTGGAAGGGCTCGCCACGGCGGGCTTGGTGAATGATCAAGCGCTCGCAGTCATGCGCGAGGGTTACGTGCAGCAGCACCGTGCATGGCTGGAAACCCAGGCGTTGCCGATGCGGCGCAATGGCGTCACCGTCACAACCGAGGTGGTGTGGGTGCAGCAGCCCTTGAATGAGATCCTGATTCACTTGCGTGAGCAACCGTTTGCCATGTTGATCAAAGAGCTCGAGCATGAGCCTTGGTGGATGCGCGCAATGTTCACCTCGCTGGATATCCAGCTGCTGCGCGAAACGCGAATACCCTTGCACTTGGTACACAAGGCGAGCCATGCGTTGCCACGCAGGATTCTGGCGGCGGTGGACCTGTCCAGGCCTGAGGATCAGTTTGAAGGTTTCAACGACCAGATCATCAGCGAAGCGCTGAAGCTGACCTTGCAGTGCAATGCCCAGATCGAATTGCTGTACACCTACGACCTGGGTTCCATGTACCTGGACGCAGGCGGCAGCCGGGAGCATTCGTTCCTGTTCGATTCGAACCGTGCCCAGACCTTGCATGACGCTCAGAGCGCTGCCTTCCAGGCGCTTGCCGAACGCAACGGGATCGCCGTCGAGCACCGCCATATGCGTATCGGCGACCCGGCAAAGGCGCTGGCCATGTTCATGGATAACAATGATATCGACGTGCTGGTCATGGGCAGCTATCACCACCATGGCATCGGCTGGTTCATCGGCAGTACTGCCGAGCGCGTTTTGCATCGGTTGTCCAGCAGTGTGCTGGTGATTTCTCCAGAACGCTCCAAAGGCTGAAGCACAAGGCCCGCAAGGGCCTTGTTTTTTCATGGCCGCAGGTCAAGTTCGTGCAGGATCTCGCTCACATCCCCGCCAGGGTATCTTGAGGTGAAGCCCAGTGCCTTGACCAGCCGGTGCATGGCATAGTTGCTGGCCAGATCCCTGGAGACCATGCACTGAAAGCCATTGCGCCGTGCGGCTTCAATCAGGTGTTGCATCAGGCGCTTGCCCAACCCCTTGCGCTGCCAGTCTTCGCTGACCGCCACTGCACATTCGCACCGCTGACTGCCAGGTATGCCTGCATAGCGGCTGACGCCGATTTGTTGCAATTGACCGTCTACATGAACCAAGGCGACATAGGCCATGCGTTGGTGATAGTCCACGGGCATGTCTTGCGTGTCCAAGCTAGGCAAGCCGCCGCTGAGCCCGGCAATGAAACGAAAACGCCGTGATTCATAAGCGATTGTGCTCAGAAAACGCTTGTCCCGTTCGCGGTCTTCTTCGCGCAGTGGGCGGATCAGCACCGCCGAACCGTCCTCGAGGTTTTCGACCCAGTGTTCGCAGGTCTGTGGCTGTGCTGTTTGCTGCCCGTTCATGACGCCTCCCGTTGCTTGATCAGTACCTGGTGCAGCCGTTTTAACGTGGCGGGCCGTTTCGGTTCTGACAATCATCAAGTTCAGCCTGGGTAGCGGTTTTCTGATCTGCATCAAGCAGCAGCGGTCCTGTGCGCGGAATATCGTCAGCATCACACCCACTCACGAAAGCGCGGAGGTTCACCATGGGGCAATATCGACAATTGCTGGTGCTGCTGACCGAGGTAGAACCGCATTCCGCCGCTTTGCGCAGAGCCCTTGCCTTGGCGCATGTCAGCGGCGCCAGCGTGCATGTACTGGGCTTGTTCGAGCCAAGCGAGGAGCACCTTCTGCGCGAAGAGCGGCTGAACGAGGCCGATATCAAGCGCCAGTACGAACACTATCGCGCTCAGTTGACGGGATTGGTCGAGCGGCATCGCGGCAGCGGTATAACGCTGACGGTCGACAGCCTGAATGCGGAGGATATCCGCAGCCAGGCGATCGATTACATCAGTGAACTGCAGCCCGATATGGTCATCAAGGACAGCGAAGCCGCGTCGGCCCTGGTGCGCGTGTTCGGCACCCCACTGGATTGTGCGCTGATGCGAGGTTTCAAAGGCGTCAGCCATTTCGTGCCGGCGGGGGCCATCTCATTGCCGCGGCGTGTGCTGGTCGCAGTGGATACGGCGTTCAGTGAGACGCCTGCCGTTCAGGCGTGCTTCAATCGTGGTCTGGTTCGTGCTGCCCAGGCGCTGGCGTTGCAGTGCGACGCGCACCTGCATCTGCTATCGGCCTACAACCTGGCAGGGGTATTTGCCTCGGACATGAATGTCACGCAGGCGTGGATCGACGAGATGCGCCAGGCACTGCAGGAACCTTTCGAAGCGCTGGCCGATGCCGAAGGCGTCGCGCCTGACCGCCGACATTTCATGGAAGGCGGCCCGGTACAGGTGATCCGTGAACAGGTCGCAGCCCTGGACATCGACGCGGTGGTGATGGGCGTGGTGCAGCCCAAAGGCCTGGACAAACTGTTGGGAGACACCACCGAGCGTATCGTCAGCCGCCCACCGTGCAGCGTGCTCGCCGTTCATCCCCAAATAGCCGAAAGTTGGGAGCCTTGGCCATGCAACTGACATTTCTTGGTGGCACCGGCACCGTGACCGGCAGCAAATTCCTGTTGACCCGTGACAGCACGCGGGTATTGGTCGACTGCGGACTCTTCCAGGGTTTCAAGCAACTGCGCCTGCGCAACTGGCAGCCACTGCCCCCGGCGCTGCGGGCGCTTGATGCGGTGGTGCTGACCCACGCCCACCTTGACCACAGTGGTTATCTACCGGTGCTGGTTCGGGAAGGCTACCGCGGGCCGATCTACGCCACGCCGGCGACGTGCGCCTTGGCGGAAATCCTCCTGCTCGACAGTGCACGGCTGCAGGAAGAGCAGGCCGAACATGCCAATCGCCACGGTTACTCCAAGCATGCGCCGGCGCAACCGCTCTATACCGAGCAGGATGCCAAACGTGCC
Organism: Pseudomonas sp. KCJK9058; assembly: GCF_046230975.1. Lineage (NCBI taxonomy): Bacteria > Pseudomonadati > Pseudomonadota > Gammaproteobacteria > Pseudomonadales > Pseudomonadaceae > Pseudomonas > Pseudomonas sp. KCJK9058. The sequence continues at coordinate 11,085 of NZ_JBJJLR010000036.1, read as the reverse complement.
CTGGCACTGTTTCGGCCCGTGGCGTTACATCAGGTGACCATGATCGCCGAGGGCATGGAGTTACTGTTGCGTACCGCCGGACATATTCTGGGGGCAGCCACGGTCCAGATCAGCGCCGAAGGGCAGACCGTGCTGTTTTCGGGTGACCTCGGCCGCCCTCAGGATCCGATCATGCGTGCGCCTGAGCTGGTCAGGACGGCGGACGTGCTGTTGATCGAGTCTACCTATGGGGACCGCCAGCATCCCGCCGAATCGACCGAGCAGTACCTGGCCAAGGTCATCAACGAAACGCTCCTGCGCCACGGCATTACCCTGGTACCCTCGTTCGCCGTCGGCCGTGCCCAACTGCTCATGTATTACCTGTACACGCTCAAGCGCGACCGGTTGATCCCTGATGTCCCTGTCTACCTGAACAGCCCGATGGCCACCGACGCCACCGCCTTGTACCAGCAGTACCGCAGTGAACATCGGCTGACCGCAGCCGAGTGCGCCGCCATGTGCAGAGGCACGCACATCGTCCGGACAGTCGATGAGTCCAGGCACCTGGACCAGCTGCGCGAGCCCGCAGTGATCATCGCCGCCAGTGGCATGGCGACCGGCGGACGGGTGCTTCACCACCTGAAGGCGCTGGCCCCCAACCCACGCAACAGCATCCTGTTCTCGGGCTTTCAAGCCGGGGGGACGCGGGGTGCCGATATCGTCGCGGGCGCCCACAGTGTGAGGTTGCACGGCGAGGATGTGCCCATCCGTGCACAGGTGCATGCGATGGAGAATCTTTCTGCGCACGCCGATGCCGATGAAATCATGGAATGGTTGCGCGGGTTCACCCGGCCACCCCGTCAGACCTATGTCATTCATGGTGAGCCACACGCTGCCGACACCTTACGGCGGCGAATCAGCCTCGAACTCGGCTGGCAGGTGTGCGTGCCTGAGTATCAGGAAACGGTTGCCATCGACCCTGTGCGCTAGCCGGGCGCGGGAGGTGAATCATGAGTACACAAGCAAGGGCGAAACTGCGGGCCTGGTTGCACAGGCCCAGGGGCAGCCTGGGTTGGATCGTGACCATCGTCGCTTTACTCGTCGCCGCGTCCGTCTATCGCGCCTTAAGCGCTAGCTGGCGCATGCCCATGCGTGATCCGGCGGTACTCCTTGGCCTGCTGGCGTTGAGTGTCGCGCTGGGGTGGGCGGTGCAGCGGGGCGTCAAGCGCACGGTCGGCAAGGCCATTTTCAATGGCCAGCAGACGGGTTGGCAGGCCAGGCTGGCGTTGCTGCGTTCAATCACCCGGGAATCGAACACGTTGATAAGCGTGTTGCTGCTCCTGGTCCTACTCGGTGCTGGTACCGTCTGGCTGGCGGGGCGCTCCGTGGCGCAGATCGTGGAGAATTGCACGGCCAACCTGCAGGCCCAGGTGGAGGTGCCTGAGTATGACAAGCTCGCTGCGCTGGTCGGCAAACCCGTGTGCACGTGCCTGGCACAGACCTTTCTGGAGCGCAATGGGGTGCTGCGCCTGGCCCTGTTCGAAACGCCCATGCAGGAAGTGAGCGGCCTGAAGGCGCTGACTCCCGCTGATGAGCAGCGTTGCCTCGCGCAGTTCGACCTGCTGCCCGAGGCGGGGCGTGCAGCCACGCCTTGAAGCCATCAACGGCTCCCATCGGCAGCTGAAATGACCGGCGCCCATCGCGGCGCGGGAGGTGTTCATGTCCCATGATCTTGCCTTGCCAACTGTGTTTGTCGACCGTACCCAGGCTGGACGTTGCCTGGTAGAGCCACTGGCCCGGTATGCCGGCAGGCCCGACGTGATCGTGCTTGCACTGCCGCGTGGTGGTGTTCCGGTGGCCTATGAAGTCGCGACTGCCCTTAACGTTCGCCTGGACCTGCTGATGGTGCGCAAGCTCGGTATGCCGTTTCAACCCGAGTTCGCCATGGGGGCGATAGCCAGCGGCGGAGTAACCTTCCTCAATGACGACATGTTGCGGGCCTATCCGGTAGATCGCGCGGTGTTCGACGCCGTGGTTGCCAGGGAAACCGAGGAACTGGCGCGGCGCGAGCGGGCTTACCGGGGAGGGCGGCCAGCCCAGCAACTCAAGGATCAGGTGGTGATTCTCGTTGATGACGGCCTGGCGACCGGTGCCACGATGAGGGCGGCGATACAGGCTGCACGAGCCCAGTCACCGGCGCGAATCGTCGTCGCCGTCCCGGTCGCACCGCCAGAAACGCTCGAAGCGCTGTACGGTGAAGTGGATGAGCTGGTGTGCCCGCGTGTGCCTGAGCGGATGGTCTCGGTTGGCTATTGGTACCAGGATTTCCCGCAGACGTCGGACGAGGAAGTCATGACGCTCATGAGGCAAGCTGATCAGCAAGCACTTTGCCGGAGTGCCCCCCATGACTGAGCGCAGGGGTGAAGTTCGCACGCAGACGATGAAGCTGGCAAGTTGCGCATCGGCTTGTTCGGTGCAGGCACGGGGGCCACTGCGCTTGCCGGTGACGGGTTTGTGAAGTCCCTGCAGCGCGTATCCGCCTGATAGCGCTTCGCCGAGGCTCATACACCAAATGGATAGGTTTCGTCCTCAGGCTCAAGGTGCTGTTGTTTCGGCAAGGGCAGGGCAGTCACTGGCTGGGTCTGTTCGAACCAGAGCAGCGCATCGAACTGCTCGGCCAGCACCGCCTCGAAGTAGTGGCTCAGCCGTTCGCTCTCGGGGCGATAGATGACGCCGATGGCGCGTTCGAGTAGCGCCGTGGACAACACATGGCGCAACGCCTTGCGCTGTGGGTCGCGCCAGTCGCTCAGGCTGGCTGGCACGCCTGCGAGGCGGAACTGGTGCTCCCAGCTGTCGCTGCGCGAAGGACGGATTTCCTTGATCTGCATGTCGCCGTCCCAGTCATCGGCGGCGGCCACCTGGCCGCGGTCGGTGGCCATGCCGATCAGCACCGCGTCGTGCCCGAAAGCGCTGCGGCAAAGCTGGCCGATGGTGAACTGGCCTTTCCAACCCATTTCCGTGGCTCCGGCATTGCCGATGTGTGAATTGTGTGCCCAGACCACGGCCTTGGCGTGGGGACCACGGTGTTCCAGCAGTGCGCGCAAGGTATCGAACATGTGCCGGTCGCGCAGATTCCAGGAAGCCGTCGAACCTCGGTAAATGGCGCGGTAGTACTGTTCCGCAGCGATGATTACACGGGCGTTCTGCGTTGCGTTGAAGAAGGCTTCATCATTGCGGACAAGCCCTGACAGTTGCTCGGCGAGCATGACATTCAACTGCTGGATCACCGGTTGCTCACAAGGCATGACGCCACCGCGCTCGACAAAGTGCCCGTACAGCGCGGGGTCGTCCTGCCAAGGCGTCAGGCAACCGTAACGGCGGCGGGCTTCATGGGCCAGATGCGGATCGACCCGGTCCAGATAGGCCAGGACTTCATGGATGGAATTGCGCAGGCTGTAGACATCCAGGCCGCGGAATTCCACGCGGTGGTCGGTGGGCAGCAGGCGGTTGTGCCCGTGAAGCCATTGGGCGAAGGCTTTGACTTCGCTATTACGCCACATCCAGGTAGGAAAACGGCTGAAAATATGGCGTTTCCACGCCGAGTGCGCCAAGCCTCGGACGTACTGATCGACATGCCCGGCATCCGGCCAGTCAGCCTCGACAGCAACGATGTTGAAACCATGCTGTTCGATCAGGCGCCGGGTGATCGCCGCGCGGGCGCGATAGAACTCACTGCTGCCGTGGCTTGCCTCGCCCAGCAGGATGACGCGCGCGTCAGCATAGCGGTCGAACAGCGCTGCGAATGCCGGCGTATCCAGGTCCGGCAAAGGTTCGGCGTACTGATGAAGCACCGGGGCAATATCGGCAGTGTCGACCTGATACTGCTTGCCGTAGAGTTTTTCCATCAATGTCTTCGAAGGGCCGCTCATGGAGAGCCTCCCGTAATCGGGCCGCCGCGCATTGACCCGTCAGTGCGACGGCCCAGGGTTCAGATCAGGGAGAGCCGGTGGATGACCTGGCTGGGATCATCCGGGTCAGCGACGGTGGTGAACCCCGCCGCTTTGGCCAGCTCGCGCATCGCTTGGTTGGCTGCTGCATCAACCGAATACATCTGCCGCAAGCCCTTGGCCCGGGCATGGTCGACCAGGTGCTTGAGCAGCAGGCGACCCAAGCCATGGTGCTGCCAGCTGTCCATGACGGTAACGGCACACTCGCACTCGTCCTTGCCGCTAGCAGTGGCGTAGCGGGAAATGCCCACTTCCTGCAATTCGCCATCCACGTGGGCAAGGGCGACGTAAGCCGCCTGGCGATCCTGGTCGACCTTCATCAGCTGGTCGAGCATGGCTTCACCGGGCTCCCTGAGCTGGCACAGGAAGCGGAAATGCCGCGATTCGGGCGACAGCCGTTCGATGAAGGCTTTTTCGCGTTCTCGGTCCTGGGCTTGCAAGGGCCTGATCAATACGTGAACGCCGTTTTCAAGGGCTTCGATCCAGTATTCACCCGAAGGTTTTGGGAACGAAGGCGTTTTATGCTCACGGGAAGTCTCGGCGGGCGCCATGGCAATGTCCTCTGTGTCGAATGAACAAGGAAGTTCAGTTTCGGCAGCGGGCCCATCGCTGACTTGACAGTTGTCAATTGCTTCCCACATGACTTGTCAAACCGATAGAAAAAAGCGGGTATAGCCGGGGATTGCGTCCGACCCTTGGTCGGACAGACCGCTAACGTTTAGTGGAACCGCTAACTTCAATAGATACACGCCTGCAAAAAAGCAGAGGCATCATCATGTCAGGCCTTGCGGAAATGGGAGCAAAGCTCCAGGTCAAGTGCCTTGCGTGCTCGTTGAGCCGGCTTTGCCTGGCAGCCAGCCTCAGTGCCGACGAAGTGGCCAAGCTGGAGCGAATTGTCCGCCGTAACCGGCCGTTGAAGCGGGGTGAGTACCTGTTCAAGGCCAATGAACCCATGGAGCACGTGTATGCCTTGCGCTCCGGGGCGATCAAGAATTTTCTGCTCGATGCCGAGGGCACCGAGCGGGTGACCGGCTTTCTCCTGCCGGGGGAAATGCTCGGGCTGGACGCTATTGGTGCCAGTTGTTACCGAAGCTTTGCCGTTGCCCTGGAAGTCTCGCTGGTCTGCGCCATCAGGCTGGACCAACTGGTGGACCTGTCCGGCCAGATTTCAGGGCTGCGCTATCAGTTGCTGCACATGCTCAGCCTGGGGATCCAGGGCAAGGACGAGCACCTGCGCTGCTGCCATGGGCGTGCCGAACAGCGGTTGGCGATCTTCCTGCTGGGCATGTCCGCGCGTTACCAGGCGCGAGGCTTGCAGGCTGATGTGTTCAACCTGCCCATGTCCCGTGGTGATATCGCCAACTACCTGGACCTCACGCAGGAAACGGTCAGCCGACTGTTCAGCCGTTTCGTCCATGCAGGTTTCATGCTGTGCGCCGGGCGTGAGGTCAGGCTCATCGACATGCAAGGCCTGGTCAACCTGACCCGCCTGGAGGAGCCCACTTGAGCGCGGCAAGCACCCGGTCATAGCGTTGCACAGGCCAGCTTTCGGGGGAGTGCCCCACCCAGATCGGGCGTGACACATGGTCTGTGCGTATCCAGATACGCTGCGCGGCTACGCCAGTTTGCCAGCACAACCGTGCCACTTGGCGCGCCACCTGTGGCGGCGCGCAACAGTACACCGTGTCCGGGCGGAAAGTGGTCAGCAAATGCCTGGTCTGCCACCAGCCACTGCTGTAGTCACGCGGCAATGGCGACAGTGCCGACAGCCAGGTTCGACAATCGTCTGGCAACAGTTCGGCCGCAATGCCGTCATGTGACAGCTGCAATTGTAACCAGGGCAGCCAGCAGCGAATCTCATCCAGCGCACCCAACAACGGCAGCAGGCCGTCGGCGCGACTGATGGCCAGCAACCTTGTGCTTTGCAGGGGCAACGGCCAAGCGCTGCCAAGCGGCCCGGAATAGTCGAGCAGCTCCCCCGCACGGCCCACGGGCTGCGCGCTCTGGGTGCTGACGATAAATTGCCCGGCCACGCCAGGTAGGGTCACGTAACTGCACGGCCAGCACTCGGTACGACCACTGAGCACGCAGTACTGGCCAGCCATTGCCTCGCCGCATGGCTGGCTGCAAAGGGCCAGGCGCACGAATTGCTGGATGCCCAGGCCGGGCAATGTCTGGAGCAAGCGAACGCTGGCACCCTCGCGGTCCATGACTGCCTCGCACTGTAAGGATGACTTGCTGTAATCAGCCTAGACCGTGGGCAATCCGGCACTTTGATCAGGATCAAACCAGCGAGCGGCAGGGACTTCACGTTGTTGATAAAGGTCAAATGGGCTGCTGCCCCACGGCGCATGATCGAAGCGTCTCCCTGGGAGGCATTACTCATTCGAGGAGGGCGCCATGTCAGAAGATGCCAAGAAAGTGCCTGCTACCCCCGTCGCAACCCAGCCAACCAAAGCTTCGCCGCCAAGCGTCGAACCTTCGGAGTTGTGGCGGCCCTTCCAGCAATTACGCCGTCAGATCGACAGCCTGTTCGAGGATTTTGGACGGCGGCCGATGCGCATGCCGTTCAGCCAAACACCGTTCGATGTCGAACCTTTCTGGCGGCGTGACCTGTTCACCCACGGCATGCCGGCCATGGACATCAGCGAGCTTGCCGAGGAGTACCGCATCAGCGCCGAGTTGCCTGGCGTGGACGACAAGGATATCGAGATCAAGCTCGTCAATGGCAACCTGTTGATCCGCGGCGAGAAACAGGAAGAAGTGGACGAAAAACGCAAGGCATATCACCTGTCCGAGCGCCATTACGGCAGCTTCGAACGGGTTTTCCAACTGCCCCGTGAAGTCGACGCCGAGAAGATCAACGCCCAGTTCAACAAGGGCGTGCTGCTGGTGCACCTGCCCAAACGCGCCGAAGCCATCCATCCGGAAAAGGTGATTCCGATCAAGAGCGGTAAATGATCACCCACCCTCACTGCATCAAGGAGCAAGGAGGCTCCGCCTGTGGAGGTAGCACATGATGTCCATTGGCAAATACTGCAAACGGGACGTGGTCACCGCACTACCCGGTATCTCCATCTATGCCGCGGCGCGCCACTATCCGACGCATTCCGGTCGTCGATGATCTCGGTCTGCTGGTCGGAATCGCCACGGCGGACGACCTGATGGGCCTGCTGTCGGACCACCTGTAAGAACTGTCACTGCTGATCCGTCAACAGAGCCGGCGGGAGGAAGATCTTCGCGGCGAAGACCTTTGAGCGCCCCGTGCGCGATGACGAAAGGAGGCTGGCATGAGTGATTTCCCCGGTACTGAAGAGCTCGAAAGCCTGGACGCCTATTGGCGGGCGGCGAACTACCTCACCGTTGGCCAGATCTATCTGCAGGGCAATGCCTTGTTGACCAGGCCCTTGACCTTGGCCGATGTCAAACCGCGGCTGCTGGGCCACTGGGGGACGTCCCCGGGGCTCAACCTCGTCTATACCCATCTGAACCGGTTGATTCGCCAGTACAGCCTCAATGTGCTGTTCGTCACGGGGCCTGGCCACGGCGGTCCTGCCCTGGTCGCTCAGGCATACCTCGACGGTACCTACACCGAGCTCAACCCATCGGTCGAGCGCAACGCACTTGGAATGGCCCGGCTCTTTCGGCAGTTTTCCTGGCCTTATGGCATTGGCAGCCATGTCGGCCCCCATGTGCCTGGCTCCATTCACGAAGGGGGCGAACTGGGCTATTCGCTGGCCCATGCCTATGGTGCCGCCCTGGACAATCCGCAACTGATCGTGGCGTGCGTCATTGGTGATGGTGAGGCCGAAACCGGGCCACTGGCTGCCAGCTGGCACTGCAACAAGTTCCTCAACCCCGCCCGCGACGGCGCGGTGCTGCCCATCTTGCATCTGAACGGTTACAAGATCGCCAACCCCAGCGTGCTGTCGATGATCAGCGAGGAGGAGCTGACCAGCCTCATGTATGGCTATGGCTATGATCCGTATTTCGTCGAGGGTGACGAGCCGATGGAGGTCCATCGCGCGTTGGCCAGGACGCTGGATGTCATCTACGAGAAGATCAGCCAGATCCAGCGCCTCGCGCGGCATGCCGAAGACCCGCAGGTGGTCGACAGGCCCTTGTGGCCGGTGCTGATTCTTCGTACCCCCAAAGGGTGGACGGGGCCCAGGTACGTGGATGGGCAACGCGTAGAGGGCACCTGGCGGTCCCATCAGTTGCCGTTGGCGGACCTTGGCAAACCGCCGCACCTGACGCAGCTGCAACAATGGCTGGAAAGTTACCGTCCCCATGAGCTTTTTGACGCACAGGGTACGTTGTTGCCTGAGCTGGCCGCGCTGACCCCAACTGGCCGGCGACGCATGAGCGCGAACCCCCATGCCAACGGCGGTCTCTTATTGCGGGCCCTGGATTTGCCGCACTACGCCGATTACTGCGTGCCGATGCCGGGCCCTGGTCAGGTGCGGGCCGAGGCGACCAGAGTGCTGGGTGGTTATGTACGCGATGTCATGAAGAACAGCCTTGCGTCGCAGAATTTCCGCCTGTTCGGCCCTGACGAAACGGCGTCCAACCGTCTGGATGCGGTATTTGAGGTGACCGACAAGGTGTGGCTGGATGCTCGGGCCAGCGATGATAGACACCTTTCGGCACAGGGGCGAGTCATGGAGATCCTCAGTGAGCACATCTGCTGGCTCGATGGCGAAGCGGCCGCCGTGCACTGCCAATCAGGTATCGGGCGCTGGGGCTGGGCCTGCCATGACGACGAGATGCCCGAGGTGGTGCTTGCCTGCGCGGGCGATGTGCCGACACTGGAGGTACTGGCGGCGGTTACACTGCTGCAAGAGCAGGCTCCAGACGTGCGTGTGAGGGTGGTGAATGTCGTTGACCTCATGGCGCTGCAACTGTCGCTACCGAAGATCGACCGGTGATCTTTGCCTTCCACGGCTATCCGGCGCTCATCCACCGCCTGATCTACAAACGCGCCAATCCGCAACGGTTTCATGTCCGGGGCTTTCGCGAAGAGGGCGCAACGACCACGCCATTCGACATGGCAGTCATCAACAATCTGGACCGCTACCAGCTGCTGCTCGATGTGTTCGAGCGCGTGCCACGTTTGCAGCCCCAGCTCGAACAGGCCCGCGCCCGCTATTGGGCCACGATGGAGAAGCACAAGCTCTACCTCATCGAACATGGCGAAGACATGCCTGAAGTTGCGCAATGGCGCTGGACATCAGCGTCGCGTGCCTGACCCCGCCTTACTTGGTCTTCCAGTACTTCTGCATTTCCAGGAACAGGAACGAGGCGGTCCAGGTGATCAGCACCAGGCCCGTCAGCGCCTGCAGGCCGGTGAGGTACTTGAGGTGGCCAGTGGGGGCGATATCGCCGAAGCCTATGGTGGTGTAGGTGGTGAAGGAAAAATACACGCAGTCCAGGAAACTGCCGTCGAAATTGCCGCTGAGCGTGCCCCAGCCTGGGGCATGGGCCATCAGGTAATAGGCCAAGGCAAAACACCACACCTCCAGGGCATGGGCCAGCAGCGCGCCGAACACGCCTGCGACGATGCGAAAGCGGCTCCAGAGTTTGAGCCGAGGTAGCCAGTCATTCAGGCGCAGCAGGCATTCGTAATGAATGATTACCACCAGGATCACCACCAGCATATTGATCAGCGTGACAAAGAGCATCGCAGTACCCTGGCCAGGATCGGCGGTTCATTTCGTGGCATCGACCAGCACATAGGTGGCGGACTCATTGGCTTGCGGTTGCAACGCCGGGAATTCTTCGGGGGTGATGGTCTCCTTGGCCAGCAACAGACGCGCGCCTGCATCCAGGTCGTCGCGGCGCTGCTCCAGCAAAGCCCGGGCGCGGCCATAGGCTTCTTCGAGCAAGCCGCGGACAGCGAGGTCGATCTCGCGCGCAGTTTGCTCCGAGTAGTCCTTGCGCTCCTGACGCAACAGCGAGTCACCCAGATAGCCGGCTTGCTGGCGCTCAAGCACCGCCTGGCCCAGCACCGGGCTCATGCCGAAGCGGGTGACCAGCTGGCGGGCGATATCGGTGGCGCGCCCGAGGTCGTCGGCGGCCCCCGTGGAGACCTGGCCGAACACAAGGTGCTCGGCGGCGCGCCCGGCCATCAGCACGACAAGGCGGTCACGCAGCATCTGCGTGCTGATCAGGTAGCGGTCATCGGTCGGCCGTTGCAGGGTGTAGCCCAGTGAACCCGCGGCGCGGGGAATGATCGACACCTTGTGCACCGGGTCCATCGCCGGCAGGCTACTGGCGGCCAGGGCATGGCCCATTTCGTGGTACGCCACCACCTGGCGCTCGTCGCTGCGCAATACGCTGCCTTTGCGCTCGATGCCCGCCACCAGTCGCTCGACCGCAGCGGTGAAGTCCTGCAACTCGACCCACTGGCTGGACCGCCGGGTGGCAACGATGGCAGCCTCGTTGACCAGGTTGGCCAGGTCGGCGCCCGTCAGGCCCGGGGTGATCTCGGCAATCCGCTCGCAGTCCAGGTCGTTCTTGTAGATGATCTTGTGCAGGTGGACTTTCAGGATCGCCAGGCGGCCCTTGCGGTCGGGCCGGTCGATGAGAATTTGCCGGTCGAAGCGCCCGGCACGCAGCAGCGCCGGGTCCAGCACTTCCGGGCGATTGGTCGCTGCCAACAGCACCACGCCTTCCCGTGGGTCGAAGCCGTCGAGCTCGGCGAGCAACTGATTGAGGGTTTGCTCTTTCTCGTCATTGCCGCCAAAGCTGCCGACGCCGCGCATCTTGCCCAGGGCATCCAGCTCATCGATGAAGATGATGCAAGGCGCCGCTTGGCGGGCCTGGTCGAACAGGTCACGCACCCGGGCGGCACCCACGCCCACGAACATCTCCACGAACTCCGAGCCGGAGATCGAGAAAAATGGCACCGCCGCTTCCCCGGCGATGGCCTTGGCGACCAGGGTCTTGCCGGTGCCGGGTGGGCCTACCAGCAGCGTGCCCTTGGGCACATGGGCGCCAAGGCGCGCATACCACGCCTTGTTTTTCAGGAAGGACACGATCTCGGTCAGCTCGCCCTTGACGTCGTCGATACCGGCCACGTCGGCGAAAGTCACCTGGG
>NZ_JBJJLR010000035.1:0-57857 GCF_046230975.1 Pseudomonas sp. KCJK9058 | reverse complement strand
TCTTTCTGCAGTTCAACCTGTTTGGAGCACAGGTTAAGGGCAGCCAGCACCAGCAGTTTGTCACCGATCAAGGTCGGGTACTGACGCTTGGTCTCGTTAAGGGCTTTGTTGAGCATCCGTACCGCCTGGGCCAGGGTTTCTTCCTGGCCTTCGGGCGCCTTGATCGAATAGTCGATGCCGAGAATCGACACGACATTGATCGGCTGCTCTTGCAGTCTCATGCGCCAACAACGCCCGCGCTGGCGCGCTCGACAAGGGCCTGGATGCGTGCTGCGGTAGCGCCGTTCTTCTCTTCCTGTTCCATCAGCGACAGCTGCAGGGTTTCGTTCTCTTCCTTGGCCTGGGCCAGTTCCTGGCCAAGGGCGGTGTTCTGCTCGATGAGTTGAGCGTTTTTCTGCATCAGGTCGCTGACCAGTTGCTCGATTTGATTCAGGGAAGCTTCCAGCATGGGTCTATCTCAGGTTGTTGCGAGGGGCGCACACGATAAAGAAAAGTGCGGCCCATCGCCATTAAATATCGGATTCATAAGGTGTCTGACCCGCAGATTGACAGGGTAATCGACCCCTTGTTCCGACCTGGATCAACCGCCGGTCAGGAAAAGGTTCGCGGTTGCACAATTTTCCCCGGTCCCATTCAAGACTAACCAGTCACGACCGATAGCCCGGCAAGTCATGTTTTGTCGCTCTTTCCCCACTTGCCTGGATCCTGCTCTCCATGTCCCTACGCAACATGAATATCGCCCCGCGCGCGCTTCTCGGCTTCGCGCTCATCGGCCTGCTGATGCTCGGCCTTGGTATCTTCTCCCTGGTACAAATGGGCAACATCCGCCAGGCGGGCGTTGCCATCGAGCAAGTCAGCGTGCCCAGCATCAAGATCCTCGACGAACTCACCGCGCTGAACCTGCGCATGCGCACGCTTTCCTACCGCCTGCTGCTCAACCGCGAGCCGGCAACCCAACGCGATACCCTCGATCTGCTGGACCAGCGCAACAGCCAGATCGACCGCGCACGCCAGGCCTACCTGCCAATGATCGTCGCCGCCGACGAACAGGCAGCATTCGACCAGTACGGTCAGTTGCTCAACCAGTACCGCCAGCTGGAGTCGCGCATGCGCACACTGAGCCAGGCCGATCGCCTGGACGAATTGCGTGACCTGCTCAACCGCGACCTGCTGGCCAACTCCGAGCAGATCAACAAGGTCATGGACACCTTGGTACGCATCAACACTGACCAGACTCGCGCCACCAACGAAAAAGCCGCCAACCAGTATGCCGGCGCTTTCGCCCTGGTGATCGGCCTGCTGGTTGCCGCCACCGTACTGACCTTCGCCTGTGCTTTCCTGCTGACCCGCAGTATCGTCAAACCGATCGAAGAAGCACTCAAATGCGCCGAGCAAGTCGCCGACGGCGACCTGACCCACGTCATCCGCGCAGAGGGCACCGACGAAGCCGCCCGGCTGTTGCGCGCCATGGCGCGCATGCAGGACAAGTTGCGCGATACCTTGCAGCAGATCGCCGGCTCCGCTACCCAGCTGGCCTCGGCGGCCGAAGAGTTGAATGCCGTCACCGACGAAAGTGCCCGTGGCCTGCAGCAGCAGAACAATGAGATTGAACAGGCCGCCACTGCTGTCACCGAAATGACCAGCGCAGTGGAAGAAGTGGCGCGCAATGCCGTAAGCACATCAGAAGCGTCCAGTGAAGCCAGCCGCTCCACCGGCGATGGTCGTGACCTGGTGATGGAAACCGTGGGTGCGATCGAGCGCATGAGCGGTGATGTGCAGGCCACCGCCAAGCTGATTACTCACCTGGCAGAACAGTCGCGCGACATTGGCAAGGTGTTGGACGTGATCCGTGGCCTGGCCGACCAGACCAACCTGCTGGCGCTCAACGCAGCCATCGAAGCCGCGCGGGCCGGTGAAGCGGGCCGTGGTTTTGCCGTGGTCGCCGATGAAGTGCGGGCATTGGCCCATCGTACACAACAGTCGACCAGCGAAATCGAGCGCATGATCGGCAGCATCCAGGGCGGTACGGAAGAGGCGGTAGAATCGATGCGCACCAGCACCGAGCGCGCGGAGTCGACACTGAACATCGCTCGTGGCGCAGGCATGGCACTGGACACCATCGCCGGCGCGGTGGCGCAGATCAACGAGCGCAACCTGGTGATTGCCAGTGCGGCGGAAGAGCAGGCCCAGGTGGCGCGGGAAGTGGACCGCAACCTGGTGAACATCAATGACCTGTCGGTGCAGAGTGCTACCGGGGCGCATCAGACCAGTGCGGCGAGTGCCGAGCTGTCGCGTCTGGCGGTAGACCTCAATGGCCTGGTAGCCCGGTTCCGCACCTAGAAGCATTCGCGGGCACGCCCGCTCCCACAAGGTTCACCGCAGTCCTGAAGATAGCGATGGCCCTGTGGGAGCGGGCGTGCCCGCGAAGAATCCAGACTGGCCACTGGATCAGTAATCGATCCGCACATCCCCTTTCGGCACACTGCAGCACGACAGGATGTAGCCCTCGGCCTCGTCATCTTCGGTGATGCCGCCGTTGTGCTCCATCTCTACTTCGCCGCCCAGCTTGAGCACTTTGCACGTCCCGCAAATGCCCATGCCACAGGCTTTCGGGATCATCAGGCCGACCTTGGCCGCGGCCGCATGCACGGTCTCGCCCGGGGCGATGCGGATGCTCTTCTCGCTGCCGATGAACTCCACCAGATTGAGGTCGGAAACGTCCAGCTCAGGTGCATCGGCCGCCTGCTCGGCGTGCTCCACGGCGTCGGCTTTGGCTTCCGCCGGCGTCGCGCCGAACGACTCCTCGTGATAATTCTTCATGTCGAAGCCGACCGCTTCAAGCATGCGCTTGACCGCCGTCATGTACGGCGTCGGGCCGCAGCAGAACACAACGCGCTCCATGTAGTCGGGCGCAATCAGTTCCATCAGCCGCTGGTTCAGGTAACCGCGGTAACCCGCCCACGGCTCGCCCAGGCCATGCTTTTCGCAAATGATGTGCAGGCTGAAGTTGGGGATGCGCGACGCCATCTGTTCCAGCTCGCGGTGGTAAATGATGTCTTTCGGCGAACGGGCGCTGTGGACGAACACCATGTCGACGTTGGCATTGGTGTCGTAGAACCAGCGCGCCATCGACATCACTGGGGTAATACCGACGCCGCCCGACAGGTACAGCACCTTGCCAGCAGGGAAGTCGATCGCGTTGAACAGCCCCACCGGGCCGTGCACCGGCAGCTCGGCGCCTTCGTGCATGGTGTCGTGCAGGAAGTTCGACACCAGGCCACCCGGCACACGCTTGACGGTGATCGAGAAGCTGTAGGGCACTGACGGCGAACTGGAGATGGTGTAGGAGCGCATCACGGGCTTGCCTTCGATCTCCAGCTCCAGGGTGACGAACTGCCCTGGCTTGAAGAAGAACATGATCGGCTGGTCGGCCATGAAGCAGAAGGTGCGCACGTCCCAGGTCTCCTGGATGACCTTGACGCAGCGCACGATGTGGCGGCCGTTGGCCCAGGTCTGGGTAGTGACCGGATTGAGGAAGGTATCGGACATGTTCATCTCCAGCGGCCGACTATCGGGCTTTATATGGCTTGGATAATGCGCAAGCTGAGAGCGACGTACATTCCTGCCAGCGACATCGGCGTGCTTATCGCGACCAGCCCCGCGATACAAGGGCTGGCGCGTCGTTATTCAAATCGGCCATGTCGCCCATGGATACGGTTCGCGGCGTCTTCGGACGCACACTCCACGGCAAAACAACATGCTGTTTTCTGACAAGCAGCCTTGCGGCACCACAACAACGATTAGCCACCTTTTGCCGGCCGCATACGGCCCCGAGGAATACACGATGGACGTCACCGCAACCCTGAGCCTGGGCGATCCACTGGAACCTGCACGCAAGGCCACCGCCGAGATGCTGCAGACCCGCGAGCGAACCTACTCGCTGCCCCAGCCTTTCTACACCGACGAGCGTCTGTTCCAGATCGACATGCAGGAGATCTTCCACAAAGAATGGCTGATCGCCGGCATGACCTGCGAGATCCCGGCGAAAGGCAACTACATCACCCTGCAGATCGGCAAGAACCCGATCATCGTTATCCGTGGTGCCGAAGGTAAGGTGCACGCCTTCCACAACGTCTGCCGTCACCGCGGTTCACGCCTGTGCGTCAGCGACAAAGGCAAGGTGGCCAAGCTGGTCTGCCACTACCACCAGTGGACCTACGAACTGGACGGGCGCCTGCTGTTTGCCGGTACCGAGATGGGTGCTGACTTCGATATGAACCAGTACGGCCTCAAGCCCGTGAACGTGAAGGTGGCCGGCGGCTACATCTTCATCAGCCTGGCGGAAAACCCGCCCGCCATCGACGAGTTCCTGGCCACGCTCGAGCACTACATGGAACCGTACGACATGGAGAACACCAAGGTGGCGGTGCAGACCACCTTGATGGAAAAGGCCAACTGGAAACTGGTGCTGGAAAACAACCGCGAGTGCTACCACTGCTCCGGTTCGCACCCGGAACTGCTGCAAACCCTGCTGGAATGGGACGATACCAACGACCCGCGTGCCAGCCAGGAATTCAAGGACCACGTGGCCGCTTCGGCCGCCGCCTGGGAAGCCGAAAAGATCCCGTATCTGCACAAGAGCCACGGCCTGCGTAACCGTATCGTGCGCATGCCGCTGCTCAAAGGCACGGTATCGATGACCATGGACGGCAAGC
This sequence comes from Pseudomonas sp. KCJK9058, assembly GCF_046230975.1. Taxonomy (NCBI): domain Bacteria; kingdom Pseudomonadati; phylum Pseudomonadota; class Gammaproteobacteria; order Pseudomonadales; family Pseudomonadaceae; genus Pseudomonas; species Pseudomonas sp. KCJK9058. The sequence goes on along the minus strand of NZ_JBJJLR010000035.1, from coordinate 53,142 downwards.
AGGCTTGCCAGAAACTGATGGGCCGCATCAAGAACCCGGACCTGGGCTCGATGCGCATCCTGCACCTGCCGCACTCGTGGAACCACTGCATGGGCGACCACATGATCGTGTTCACCGTGTGGCCGATCAGTGCCCAGGAGACCATGGTCACCACCAAGTGGCTGGTGCACAAGGATGCCGTCGAAGGTGTGGACTACGACCCTGAGCGCATGCGCAAGGTGTGGGACGCCACCAACGACCAGGATCGCCGCCTGGCCGAAGAAAACCAGCGGGGTATCAACTCCACCGCTTACCAGCCAGGGCCTTACTCGAAGACTTACGAGTTTGGTGTGGTGAACTTCATTGACTGGTACAGCGACCGCGTATTGGCCAACTTGGGCGCAGAGCCTGCCCCCTACCTGAAGGAGGTAAAGGCTCAATAACCCATGAGGGCGTCGCACATTACGGTAGTGTTCGTGATGTGCGATGCGGCCTCGGTATACATTTGATATATGAGCTTAACGTCATGCTCATCTCAAGCAGGCTGTCGAGCTCGCTTGTTCATATCACTCATGTAGCTCATGTCACTTTCCAGCAGTTCGAGTGATGTAAAGGGTCGAGGCACTGTTACCGCAACATCCGGGCGAAGCGCCACGGCACTAAGACGAAAGCCCGGGCTTTCAGGGGGCGCTGAAGGTAAGGGAAAACTGGCTAAAGGCACGTGTGGCACCGGGGAATTGATTTCCAGATCTTGAGATCTAGGTTGTTTCGCCTTCACCCCCACAGCGGCGCGAAGGTTGGTAAGCACCCTGCTACCAAGGCTACTGCGCTCGTCATAAAGCGCTTTTGCAAAGCCCGCTACAGTTCCCCCCCCCGCCAAGCCGAGGCCTGCGTTGGACACATACGCAAACGAAGCCGCACCAGCAGTCTGCCCCACTGCCCCAGCGATACTCAACCCGCCACCCACTACAGTCATGCGCAAAATCAAGCGATCAACCAAGGTTGTGGGAGGCTTGCTCAGGAGTGCTTTCCCAATTGAAATTGTGCCGACCACTGCTGTCATTACCCGCTGGGCGAACGCCGAGATAAACAAGGCATTATGCCCGCTAGGATCTCGGGTATTAACGGGATCACTATAGGCATAGGCGTTGATGCCTCCAAGACCAAAAGGACTTATTGCGTCAGGTGAGTGAAAGCGCATGAGTACAGGGTTAAAAGTGCGATAGCCCTGGCCCAGGTGATAGCAACCAGTCAGTTGATCTCTAATCTCGCCGGAGAAACCCGTGTATAGGCTATCGACAGGATTGAACCCACCGTAAACGGTAAAGGCACGGACGATATCGCTACCCTCACCCAAGACTGATTGCTGTCGGTCGACCTTAAGCAAATGTGAGACGGTCATGATGTGCCCTAATGACTTGAAATCACTAGCACTCTACCCATCCAACTCAATCACGTGATACTGGCAAAATTATCAGTTACCCCTTGGCCTGTCATCGCTCTCAAGCCAAAATCCCGCCGGGATTTTGGCTGAAATTTGATCATTTCTATCAATTCCGCGCGATAGAGCACCTGTGAAGTTTTCTTTACATCTTACCCACAGAAACACCAACAAAATTTGTGGGCAACACAAGCGCATTCAGCGAGAAGGTTGTGGATAAGCGAATCAACACCCTGATTCTCAGGGATAAAGGGGATCTCCGCCTGGATTGACTGTTTTTTAACCAAACCTGTCAAGGCCTTGAACTGCGTGGTTTGCAGACACTACCAAACAGATTATCCACAGACCAGCTCACAGCGATTGTGGGCAAGATCCGGCACGATGTTGATGGGGATACCCAATGGGCGGAAGAAAGCCTGACCGTTTTCTGATCAACTCCTTTAAAGGCACGGGATATTTGGCCTGTAGCGATGCACCAACACTTTATCCACACCTTGGCGAACAGATTTGGTGGGCAACCGTAGATTGCGGGTAGGCCCTAAAAGTAGGAGTGGCCTTGCCGGGGCGCCGGCAAGGCCGGCTCCTACACGGAACCGCGCAAGGCTTTAGCGCAGCACGCCCTCTTCCACCAGCAGCTTGAGGATGGCCTCGGCGCCTTCCTGTGGCGAAACATCCTTCAGCACCTTGCCACCGCCACCGCTGGCCTTCGCCGTCGCCGCTTTCATGCGGTCAGCACCGCTCTTGGCCTTGATTACCTTCAACCGTTTGGGCCGTGGGCGGGCCGGTTGCAGCTCGGCGTCACCCAGTAGCTCATCTTCGACAATGGCCACATCACGCGCCGCCAGTATACCCCGGCGCGCAGGCCCAAAAGCGCTCTGGCGCGGCTTAGGCGCCGCGTTATCCACAGTCGCTAACAACGGCAGGCGCACTTTCAGCCGGCGCCGCTGGCCCCGCGGCAAGGCCTGCAATACCTGGGCGGTGCCGTTCTCGATCGACTCCACCTCGGCCAACCCCACGATCAACGGCCAGCCAAGCTTTTCGGCTAGCAGAAATGGCAACATGCCCGACCCTTCACCCGTCTCGGCCTGGCTGCCGGTCAGCACCAGCTGTGCTCCGGCGTCGCGCAGGTAATCCCCCAGCACGCCCAGCACATCGGCACCGGCCGGTTGCTCCAGCACGTCCAGGTGGTCCAGGCCCATGCCCAGGTAAGCGCGCAACGCCTCTTCCTGTGGATCGCCAGCATGCACCACCTGCAAGTTATCCCCAGCCAGCTGCAAACCCAACTCCACGGCACGGGCATCCTGCTCGGCGCGGCGGGCGCGGCCAGAGCTGGGGTGGGCACCAATGGAAACCAGGCTGATCACTTTCGTACTCATGCTCGTGCCCTTATGCCGCGTCGCGCTGGCAGCCGCTGCGGAAGTTGTCCACAGCCTCGATCAGCGCCTTGAGAATCGCCGAGCTGTCGCCAATCACCGACAGGTCAGCCCGTTTGATCATGTCGCAGCCTGGATCCATATTGATCGCCACCACCTTGTCGCAGGCACCGATACCCTGCAGGTGCTGGATCGCGCCCGAGATACCCACAGCCACGTAGACACGCGCGGTAACCCAGGTGCCGGTAGCCCCCACCTGGCGATTGCGCGGCATGAAGCCGTCGTCCACCGCCACCCGCGAGGCACCTTCGGTAGCGCCGAGGGCTGCGGTGGCTTTGTGGTACAGGTCCCAGTCCTTGACACCGTTGCCGCCCGAGACGATGAACTCCGCTTCGGCCATGGCAATGGTGGCCGGGTCGACGGCCACCGAGCCAAGGTCTTCGATGCGCGGCAGGCTGCGTGCCACGCTTGTGGACAACTCCACCGGCAGCGCTTCGTGACGGGTTTCGCTGACCGGTTCGGCGCACTCGGCCGCCGCCAGGATCAGGCGCGGCACGGTGCGTTGCAGGTCTTGCTGGCCGGCACCGGCGCGACCAATGCACTGGCCGTCCTTGATCTGCCATACCCGCGTTGCCGGGCGCTCGCCCAGCGCGGCGCCCAGGCGCCGACCCAGTTCACCGCCACCGGTGCGGCTGTCGGGCAGCAGCCAGTGGCGCGGCGCGAACTGGTTATCCACAGCCCGCAGGCCCTGCACCAGTTGCTCCGGTGCATAACCTTCAAAGGCCTCGCCTTCGATAACCAGCAGGCGGTCGACACCGGCTGTGGAAAAGTTGCTTTCCTTGTGCTCGTTGAACACCACGGCCAGCACCGCCCCGTCGCTGCCGGCCAGGCTGTGGGCCAGGCCAAGCAGGTCGCGGTCGTGGCTGCTCAGGCGGCCGCCAACCATGTCCGGCACAACGGCAATGTAGAACGCCGGCGCCGCCACCTGGTGCAGTGGCAACTTGACCTCGACTGTTGCCGTGCGCCGCCCGCCCGCGCCGGTGCCCTGCTGGGCGCCGCTGCGGTCGATACGCTTGATGCCGGCCGGGCCGACAAAGCCCGCGGCAATCGCATGTGGGTTCTTGCGGATGATGCCGTTAGGCCCCATCCAGCTGGTCTGTTGTGTCTGCATCGCGGCATGCAGCGGGTGCAGGCGGTTACGGGCGATCCACTCGGCGCGTGGGTCGCGGCGGATAATGTCGCTCATCAGTGCACCTCCGCAGGTTCACGTTTAGCCGTTTGCGGCTTTGGGACAGTGGATGCGTCCTCCTCGATCAGCACGTCGGCCACCAGTTCGGCCAAGTCCTTGATCTGTGGGCGCGGCTCGACCACGCCTTCAAGCATGGCGGTGCACTGCGGGCAACCCACGGCTACCAGCTCGGCCTCGGTCTCACGAATGTCGTCCATGCGCATATCGGGAATACGCTGCTTGCCAGGGATGTCAGTGATCGGCGCACCGCCACCACCACCGCAGCAACGGGAACGGAAGCCCGAGCGTTGCATCTCGCGCACCTCAATACCCAGCGCCTTGAGCACTTCGCGCGGGGCTTCGTACTCGCCGTTGTAGCGGCCCAGGTAGCACGGATCGTGGTAGGTGACGCTGCCGCCCTTGTGTTGGCCCAGGTTGAGCTTCTTGGCCGCGATCAGTTCGGCGATGTAGGTGCTGTGGTGCTGCACCTGGTAGTCACCGCCCAGGGCGCCGTATTCGTTCTTCAGCACATGGAAGCTGTGCGGGTCGCAGGTGACGATGCGCTGGAACTTGTACTTGGCCAAGGTCTGGATGTTGCGCTTGGCCAGTTGCTGGAAGGTCGCCTCATCGCCTAGACGACGCGCCACGTCGCCGCTGTCGCGCTCTTCCAGGCCGAGTACGGCGAAGTCCACACCCGAGGCTTTCAATACTTTGACAAACGAACGCAAAGTGCGTTGGTTACGCATGTCGAAGGCACCATCACCGACCCAGAACAACACTTCGGTCGCTTTCACTTCAGACAGCAGCCGCAGGTTAAGGTCGGCAGCCCAGTTCATGCGCCCGCCGGGGGCGAAGCCGCCGGGGTTGTCGGTGGCGATCAGGTTGTCCAGCACCTCGGCGCCCTTGTTCGGGGTAGCGCCCTTTTCCAGAGTGAGGTGGCGGCGCATGTCGACGATGGCATCGACGTGCTCGATCATCATCGGGCACTCCTCGACGCAGGCACGGCAGGTGGTGCAGGACCACAGCGTTTCGGCGTCGACCAGGCCATTGACGATCGGCTGGTGTGGATTGCCACCGTGTTCGCCGATTGGTTTGCCAGGGTATGGGCTACCGGCGAATTGGGCGTCAGTGCCACCGGCAAGGCCGATGACCATGTCCTGGATGAGTTTTTTCGGGTTCAGCGGCTGGCCAGCGGCAAAGGCCGGGCACATGGCTTCACATTTACCGCACTGCACGCAGGCATCGAAGCCCAGCAGCTGGTTCCAGGTGAAGTCCACCGGCTTTTCCACGCCAAGGGGTGCGTTCGGGTCTTCCAGGTCCAACGGCTTGAGGCCGGTGGAGCGGCCGCCGCCGAAGCGATCGGCACGGCGGTGCCAGGCCAGGTGCAAGGCACCGGCGAAGGCGTGCTTCATCGGGCCGCCCCAGGTCATGCCAAAGAACAGCTCCGAAACACCCCACAGCACGCCCAGGCCCAGAACGGCGACCATCACCCAACCACCCGTGTTGGCCGGCAGGATACCGGCGACCGGCAGGGTGGCAATGAAGAAGCTCACGGCGAACGCCAGCAAACTCTTCGGCAGGCGCATCCACGGGCCCTTGGACAGACGAGAGGGCGGGTTCAGGCGGCGTTTGAAGACAAAGATGGCACCGGTGAACATGATCACCGTGGCTACCAGCAGTGCATAGCCGAGGATCTTGCTCTGCAGGCCAAAACCATGCACCAGAATGGCCAGCACAGCAGACAGCACAAAGCCGCCCGCAGTGGCCACGTGGGTCTTGGACATGTATTTGTCGCGCTCAACCACGTGGTGCAGGTCCACCAGGTAGCGCCGCGGCATGGCCAGCAGGCCGCCGATCAGGTTGACCTTGGACGGCCGGCCACGGCGCCACATGCGCACCCGGCGCAAGGCACCGAGCACTGCCAGGCCAAGGGCAGCGAACAGCAGGATGGGTAGAAGGGTGTTCAACATGGGAGGCTCCCACAAACAGCTGGATTCTTGCGCCGACCAGAGGGCGAGACTGGCCCCATGTAGCAGCGGGTTTACCCGCGAATGCGTTCGGTCAGGCAACAGTGTTGTCAGTGCTGACGCATTCGCGGGTAAACCCGCTCCTACAGGGATCGCGCCCGATGGCGGCGACTGTTAACGATCAGAAGTCCTTGCACAGGCGCAAGGCGTCGTAGATCGCCGCATGCACGTTGCGCTGGGCCACGCAGTCACCGATGCGGTACAGCAGGTAGCCTTCGCCCGGCTGGCTGAGGATCGGCTGTGGCTTGATGGCGAACAGCGCCTCCACGTCGATCTGGCCCTTGTTGCGCGAACCTTCCTTGAGCGCGTAGTACAGCTCTTCGTCAGGGCGCACGCCGTTTTCAACCACGACTTGATCGACCACGCGCTCTTCCTTGGCGCCGGTGTATTCGTTCTCCAGTACCGCCACCAGCTTGTCGCCTTCGCGGTAGACCTTTTCCAGCATCATGTCGCCGGTCATGATCACTTCTTTGGGGTACATGCTGCGGTAGTAGGTGGGGAAGGTGGTCCCCCCCATGGCCACGCCTGGCTTGATGTCGTCGGTGACGATCTCGACCTGGCTGCCCTTGTCAGCGATGAAGTCGGCGACCGACATACCGGTGAATTCACAGATGGTGTCGTACACCAGCACGTTCTTGCCCGGCGCTACCTTGCCATCGAGCACATCCCAGCTGCTGACCACCAGCCCTTCAGCGGCGCCCCAGTGCTCGTTCTGCTCCAGGAACGAGTGCCCACCTACGGCCAGCACGATGACGTCCGGGCGCAGGTCCTGGATCGCGGCCACATCAGCGGCAGTGCCCAGGCGCAAGTCGACTTTCAGGCGAGCCAGCTCAAGCTGGTACCAGCGGGTGATACCGGCAATCTGGTCACGCTGCGGGGCCTTGGCGGCAATGGTGATCTGCCCGCCAATCTGGTCCCTCTTCTCGAACAGGGTCACGTCGTGGCCGCGTTCAGCAGCCACGCGGGCCGCTTCCATGCCGGCAGGGCCTGCGCCAACCACCACCACCTTGCGCTTGACGCCGGTGGTCTTCTCGATGATGTGCGGCACACCCATGTACTCACGGGAGGTCGCGGCGTTCTGGATGCACAGCACATCCAGGCCTTGGTACTGGCGGTCGATGCAGTAGTTGGCACCGACGCACTGCTTGATCTGGTCGATCTGGCCCATCTTGATCTTGGCGATCAGGTGCGGGTCGGCCATGTGCGCACGGGTCATGCCGACCATGTCCACGTAGCCGCCTTCAAGGATGCGCGTGGCCTGGTTCGGGTCTTTGATGTTCTGCGCGTGCAGCACCGGGACCTTGACCACTTCCTTGATACCGGCTGCCAGGTGCAGGAACGGCTCCGGCGGGTAGCTCATGTTGGGGATGACGTTGGCCAGGGTATTGTGGGTATCGCAACCCGAGCCGACCACGCCGATGAAGTCGAGCATGCCGGTGGCGTCGTAGTAGGCAGCGATCTGCTTCATGTCCTCGTGGCTGAGGCCATCAGGGTGGAACTCGTCACCACAGATACGCATGCCCACGCAGAAGTCGTCACCCACTTCGGCGCGCACAGCTTTCAGTACTTCCAGGCCGAATTTCATGCGGCCTTCAAAGGTACCGCCCCATTCGTCGGTACGTTTGTTGACCCGTGGGCTCCAGAACTGGTCGATCATGTGCTGGTGCACCGCCGACAATTCCACGCCGTCCAGGCCGCCCTCTTTGGCGCGACGCGCAGCCTGCGCGTAGTTGCCGATTACCCGCCAGATCTCTTCCACCTCGATAGTTTTGCAGGTGGCGCGGTGCACAGGTTCGCGAATGCCCGATGGCGACATCAGCGTCGGCCAGTTGAAGCCGTCCCAGCGCGAGCGGCGGCCCATGTGGGTAATCTGGATCATGATCTTGGCGCCATGCTTGTGCATGGCGTCGGCAAGGTTCTGGAAGTGCGGGATGATGCGGTCGGTCGACAAGTTGACCGATGCCCACCATTCCTGCGGGCTGTCGATGGCAACCACCGACGAGCCGCCACAGATGGCCAGGCCGATGCCACCCTTGGCCTTCTCTTCGTAGTACTTCACATAGCGGTCGGTCGTCATGCCGCCGTCAGTGGCGTAGACCTCGGCGTGCGCGGTGCTGAGCACACGGTTGCGGATGGTCAGTTTGCCGATCTGGATCGGCTGGAACATTGCTTCGAATGCCATGACGCTATCTCCGGCTTACAACGGCTTTGTAACGAACAGGCCATCTTCGTGGCCTTCTTCCGACCCGCCATAGACCTGCTCGGCCACGGTGCGGATATTGCTGCCGCGGGCAGCGAGAATCTGGTCCATCGCGCCAGCGAACCAGCCGGTGAACATGTAGTCGACCTTGCGGCCGCACTTGCCATAGACGTACACGAACGCAGAGTGCTTGAGCTTGACGCTGCAGGTACCTTTATCCAGGTCGATATCCTGGATCTCGAACAGGCCCCAGCCACGCTGGCTCAGGCGCTTCATGTAGTGCTCGAACACCGCGACGCCTTCCAGGCCATGGCACTCGGCCTCTTTTTCACACCAGTGCCAGGCAGACTTGTAGCCAGCCTTGTAGAGGATCTCGGCATAGGCGTCGGCGCCCAGCACTTCCTCGATGCCGATGTGGTTATTGACGAAGAAATGCCGCGGCACATACAGCATCGGCAAGGCGTCGCTGGTCCAGACACCGGTCTCGCTGTCGACTTCGATTGGCAATTGCGGGGCGATTTTGGCCATGGAAACTCAACTCCATAAAATTTTTTTGTGGGTGCCCCGGCGTTGCTGGCAGGGGCTATCAGGCTTGGAGAGCGGCTTACTCGCCCCAGACATCCTTGAGGACGTTGACCCAGTTCTCGCCCATGATCTTGCGCACCACACGCTCGGAGTGGCCGCGTTTCAGCAAGGTCTCGGTGAGGTTGGGGAATTCGCCGACGGTGCGAATGCCCAGCGGGTTGATGATCTTGCCGAAGTTGGTCAGGCGGCGGGCGTAGCCCTTGTCATGGGTCAGGTATTCGAAGAAGTCCTGGCCGTGCCCCTGGGTGAAGTCGGTACCGATACCGATGGCGTCTTCACCGACGATATTCATGGTGTACTCGATGGCTTCGGCGTAGTCATCGATAGTCGAGTCAATGCCTTTGGCCAGGAACGGCGCGAACATGGTGACGCCAACGAAACCGCCGTGATCAGCGATGAACTTCAGCTCTTCGTCCGACTTGTTGCGCGGGTGCTCTTTCAGGCCCGAGGGCAGGCAGTGCGAGTAGCACACCGGCTTTTTCGATTCGAGGATGACTTCTTCGGAAGTCTTGGAGCCAACGTGGGACAGGTCGCACATGATGCCGACACGGTTCATCTCGGCAACGATCTCGCGACCGAAGCCGGACAGCCCGCCGTCACGCTCGTAGCAGCCGGTGCCCACCAGGTTCTGGGTGTTGTAGCACATCTGCACGATGCCCACGCCCAGCTGCTTGAACACGTCCACATAAGCGATCTGGTCCTCGAACGCATGGGCGTTCTGGAAGCCGAAGAGGATGCCGGTCTTGCCCAGTTCCTTGGCCTTGCGGATGTCGGCGGTGGTGCGCACCGGCATCACCAGGTCGCTGTTGTCGCGGATCAGCTTCTGGCTGGACGCGATGTTGTCGACGGTAGCCTTGAACCCTTCCCAGACCGACACCGTGCAGTTGGCCGCAGTGAGGCCGCCTTTGCGCATGTCTTCGAACAGCTCGCGGTTCCATTTGGCGATGATCAGGCCATCGATGACGATGCTGTCGGCGTGTAGTTCGGCTGGGCTCATCAGGCTGTCCCCTTTTATAGAGTTGGGTCGCGCCAAACCTTCTGCCGGCGCTTTGAGGCCAGCATATGCCTGTGCCCCGAGGCGCCCCGGTGCAAAAACGACAGGGGGTTTGCCGAAAGCGTCAATGCGCGACAAGAGCGCGTCTGGCGCGTGTTCCGGGGATGCGAGACAGTCTCGATAACGACATTTGCGGCCGGTACATGAACATTTGGTCAGGGAGCTACCACCTGGCCTCTGGCTGAGCGAGAATCCTTGCGATTCGACAGCCTGTTGAGGAGAAAACGGATGAAATCAATGGCATGGCTGGTGCTGCTGGCCATCGTGAGCGGGGCCCAGGCCAGTGAGGACGAAAGCACACCTTGCGACAATGTGGAGACCGACCAGCAAACCTTCGCCTGTGCAGCATTCAACAAGCAGGTCGCCGAGCGTGAGCTGCAGTCGGCCTACGACGACCTGGTCGCGCGCATGCGTGATCAGTTCGGCGACGAGGCAGGCCTGATGTCGCGAATAGAGGCAGCCGAGAAAGTCTGGAGCCAACTGCGCGATGCAGACTGCAAGGTCGAAACCCATGCTGAACAACCCGGCAGCAGGGCCTACCAGATCGCCTGGAACAGCTGCATTGCACAGCGCAGCGATGAGCGAGCCGAGTATTTGCGCAGCCTGGGCGCGCAAAACAGTGACGAGCCAGCACCCGAAGATTGATCAGCACGTGCGAGTGAAGGATCAACTCCAGAGGAACAACGTGCCGCTGATGCCCCCTGCGTAATTGCTCGATAGTGCCCCCAGACCACGTGCTCACCATGTGTGTCTTGGAACTCACAACTATCAAGGAATTACAAAGTGGCTGACATCAAAGTTGAAATGGAAAAAATCCGCAAAGAGGGTCAAGAGCGCGTAGCCGCTACCGGCCAGACCATCTGCGTCTTCGCTGACAATGTCCCTGCCAACATTGCAGAAGACATCCTGGCCGGCATGCGTTTGATGACCGAACTGGCCAACAAGAAGTTCGACAAGGAGACCCAGCAGCGCGAGTGGTACAACTTCTACAACGATGGCCTGATCAAGTTTGGCTGGACCATGACGGGCGCAGCACATGCCGAAGATGCCATTGATGAGGACAACCTGACCCTGGCAGAGCTGATTACCAAGTCCGTCACCATCAGCGTCTCCGCGGACCCTCGTCGCGCCGCCTGCGCCAGGCGTGTTCTGCAAATTGTCGTGCAGAAGCCGGAAGTCAAGGCGCACCTGGAAAAGCACAGCCATAGCGAATCCGGCAAATCGAGCAACTTCGTGGTCGCTCAGTGCGAAATGACGCCACAAGGCCTGCCGGCGATGCACATGACCAGCTTCCAGGCCAGCTACGACTCGAAAGTCGAGCGTGAAGGCGCCCTGACCCGCAAGGTCGACAAGACCTCTACCCGCGTTTATCGCGCTTCGCAACAAGGCACGTTCAGCGTTCGTCACTTCGACGCTGCACGTGATCTTGTGAATGAGAAGATAAAAGGCGACATCGCCGCGTTTCTCGCTATCTGATTAGCGAGACCGGGTACCAGCTCTCTGGTACCCGGTTCTGGTCATCTGCATCCATCAAGGAGCAATGCCACATGGGCGATACGAACCTGGATACCCGTGTATTCGAGGAGCGGCTAAGCATCAAGCCTGCGCCCTGGCTGACACTTGAGACATGGGAAGACTTGCAGCTATGCCTGCGTTATTCACAAGCAGTGGCCAATGAAAAATTCTCGATGGAGACCCAGCCTCAGCAATGGTTCACTGTCGCTCTCGCCACCTTGCAATCATTGAAATTCACCCTGTTCGAACACACTCATAAAACCATCGTGTATGAGCCACACTTGCTTGCATTAAGCGATGTTTACAGTGGCTATCTACCCCCGCCCCGCGAGAAAGGACCTTGGTTCAAGAGCCTCGAAGAAAATGTTCAAGCCGCTCTGCAGTCGGCCGGTACGCGTACCTTCACCGTCATGAACGCCTCTTCACATCTCAGTATCGAAATGGACCATGAAGGGGACCAGGTCCCGGTTGCGATCCTGTTTTATGCCTACTGCGTTACCGACCCGGTCGAGCCCACCAGAAAGTTGAACCTGATATTTGACCATCTGGGTGCACGCTTCAATGCAGCGGATTTCGCCCCGCTTCGCAAAGATCTGCAAACAAGGAATCGCGAAAAGCTAAGGGCCATCCTCGAGCGTGAACTGGATTGAAGCTCATTTTGTACCGCTGGGCCGTCGCTCCTCCCGCGGGCACCGTCCAAACCTCAGCTTGTAGCGCCGCGTGAAATAGGATGGCAGTTCAAACCCGCACGCAAGGCTGACTTCAGTCACCGACATGTCGGTCTGGGCCAACAGCTGGCGCGCCTTGTCCAGCCGTAACCCGAGATAGAAACCGCTCGGGGTTGCATCAAGGTGCATGCGAAACAAACGCTCCAGTTGACGCCGTGTCACCTTGATCGCGGCAGCCAGTTCCAGCGTACTCAACGGTGGCTCGATGTGTTTTTCCATTTCGCCAATGGCATGGACCAGCTTCTTGTTGCTGATGCCATAGCGCGCACCGATCTGCATGCGCTGGTGGTCCTGGCGCTGACGGATACGACCCAGCACGAACTGCTCCGACACCTTGACCGCCAGTTCGCTGCCGTGAGACTGGGCAATCAGGTGCAGCATCAAATCGATCGAGGCGGTTCCGCCAGCGCAGGTGATGCGGCTGCGGTCAATTTCGAACAGCTCCTGGGTGGCTTGAAGGCCTGGATAGCGTTCCTTGAATGCCTCAAGCGCCTCCCAATGCAATGTCGCCCGGTAGCCCTCGAGCAGCCCTGCCTCGGCCAGCACCATCGCGCCCGTGTCGATGCCACCGAGCATGACAGCTTCGTGATTGAGCCGGCGCAGCGCATGCAGCAGTTTGGGTGCGACATTGGCCAGTGGCTCAAAGCCCGCAACCACCAGCAGGATGTTGGCCGGCTCTCCTTCCCCCAGGGCGGCATCGGCATTGATCGACATGCCATTGCTCGCCAGCACCGCCTCACCGTCCAGGCTAAGCACCTGCCACCGGTACAACTGCCCGCCAAAACGATTGGCCACCCGCAGCGGCTCCACCGCCGAAATGAACCCCATGGCGGAAAAGCCGGGCACCAACAGAAAGGCAATCGTCTCCATCATCCCCTCCTCCACAGAAACTGGTCGCCCAGGTGCTAATTCCTGTCGCTAGCGTGCGCTTGGGCAAGGTAGCGCCAGCGTAGCGTATTCACACGGTCCGCAGAGGCCGCCCTCAATAACAATATGCACTGCCGATGGAGAGCCACCATGCACAGCTTGATCCGCCGCAGCCTGTTGTCCCTTGCCCTGAGCAGCATCGTTGCCACCCCGCTTTTTGCCGCCGAGCCCGCCGCCTGCAAAAACGTGCGCCTTGGCGTGGTCAACTGGACCGACGTCATTGCCACCAGCGCCATGGCCCAGGTACTGCTCGACGGCCTGGGGTACCAGACCAAACAGACCAGTGCCTCGCAACAGATCATCTTCGCCGGCATACGCGACAAACGCCTGGACATGTTCCTGGGTTACTGGAACCCGATCATGACCCAGACCATTACCCCGTTCGTCGATGCCAACCAGGTCAAGGTGTTGGACAAGCCAAGCCTGGAGGACGCGCGCGCCACCTTGGCCGTGCCGAAATACCTCTACGACAAGGGCCTGAAGACGTTCGCCGACATCCACAAGTTCGAGAAAGCGCTGGGCGGCAAGATCTATGGCATCGAACCGGGTTCCGGCGCCAATACGCAGATCAAAGCGATGATCACCAAGAACCAGTTCGACCTGGGCAAATTCCAGCTGGTCGAGTCCAGCGAGGCCGGCATGCTCGCCGCCGTCGACCGCGCGGTGCGGCGCAAGGAGGCCGTGGTGTTCTTCGGCTGGGCGCCGCACCCGATGAACGTGAACATCGACATGGCCTACCTGGGCGACAGCCAGGATGCACTCGGCCCTGACGAAGGCCGTGCGACGGTGTGGACGGTGACGGCGCCGGACTACGCCGAACGCTGCCCCAATGCCCACCGCCTGCTGGCCAACCTGAAGTTCAGCGCCGAGGACGAGAGCCGCATGATGCAGCCACTGCTTGACCACAAAGACGCGCTGGAATCGGCCCGCCAGTGGCTCAAGGACCACCCCGAGGACAAGGCGCGCTGGCTTGAGGGTGTGACCACCTTCGATGGCAAGCCGGCTGCGGACAACCTCAAGCTTACCGCCAACTGACAGGGCCCTTTCGCGGGCACGCCCGCTCCCACAGGTAACGCGCTCGCCAGGGCCATCACGGCTCCCTGTAGGAGCGGGCTTGCCCGCGAAGAGGCCAGCATTGACCATACAAGGAACCCGCCATGAACCACGACGTCATCATCACCTGCGCCCTCACCGGCGCCGGCGACACCGCCTCGAAAAGCCACTTGGTCCCGGTCACCCCCAAACAGATCGCCGAATCCGCCGTGGAAGCTGCCAAAGCAGGCGCCACCGTGGTCCACTGCCACGTCCGCGACCCGCAGACCGGCCGTTTCAGCCGTGATGTAAACCTCTATCGCGAAGTCATGGAGCGTATCCGCGAAGCCGACGTGGACATCATCGTCAACCTCACCGCCGGCATGGGCGGCGACCTGGAAATCGGCCCGGGTGAAACGCCGCTGGCGTTCGGCCCGGGCACCGACCTGATCGGCCCGCTGGAGCGCCTGGCCCATGTCGAAGCACTGTTGCCGGAAATCTGCACCCTCGACTGCGGCACCCTCAACTTCGGCGATGGCAACTCGATCTACGTGTCCACCCCGGCCCAACTGCGCGCCGGTGCCAAGCGCATTACCGAACTGGGGGTGAAGGCCGAGCTGGAAATCTTCGACACCGGCCACCTGTGGTTCGCCAAGCAAATGATGAAGGAAGGCCTACTTGAAGACCCGTTGTTCCAGCTGTGCCTGGGCATCCCGTGGGGCGCACCGGCCGACACCACCACCATGAAGGCCATGGTCGACAACCTGCCTGCCAACGTCACCTGGGCCGGCTTCGGCATCGGCCGCATGCAGATGCCCATGGCCGCGCAGGCCGTGTTGCTCGGCGGCAATGTGCGGGTGGGCCTGGAAGACAACTTGTATCTGGACCGTGGCGTGCTGGCCAGCAATGGCCAACTGGTGGAACGCGCGAGCGAGATCATCACCCGCATGGGTGGCCGCGTGCTCAGCCCGGCAGAAGGCCGGGAAAAAATGAACCTCAAGCGCCGCTGATCCTTTCAGGAGACCGATATGCCCTTCATTACCGAGATCAAGACCTTCGCCGCCCTGGGTAGCGGCGTGATCGGCAGCGGCTGGGTCGCCCGCGCCCTGGCCCATGGCCTGGACGTGGTGGCCTGGGATCCGGCGCCCGGCGCCGAACAGGCACTGCGCAAACGTGTCGCCAACGCCTGGCCGGCACTGGAAAAGCAAGGCCTGGCCCCTGGCGCATCGCAAGACCGCCTGAAGTTCGTGGCAACCATCGAGGAATGCGTGCGCAACGCCGATTTCATCCAGGAAAGCGCACCAGAGCGCCTGGACCTCAAGCTCGGCCTGCACGCCAAAATCAGCGCCGCAGCCAAGCCTGACGCAATCATCGGTTCAAGCACTTCGGGCCTGCTGCCCAGCGAGTTCTACGAGTCGTCCACTCACCCTGAGCGCTGCGTTGTCGGCCACCCGTTCAACCCGGTGTACTTGCTGCCGCTGGTCGAGATCGTCGGCGGCAGCCGCACCTCACCCGAGGCCATTGAAGCTGCCAAAACCATCTACACCGCCCTCGGCATGCGCCCACTGCATGTGCGCAAGGAAGTGCCAGGCTTCATCGCCGACCGCCTGCTCGAAGCGCTATGGCGCGAGGCCCTGCACCTGGTCAACGACGGGGTTGCCACCACGGGCGAAATCGACGACGCGATCCGCTTCGGCGCAGGCTTGCGCTGGTCGTTCATGGGCACATTCCTTACCTATACCCTGGCCGGTGGCGATGCCGGCATGCGCCACTTCATGTCACAGTTCGGCCCTGCCCTGAAGCTGCCCTGGACGTACCTGCCAGCACCGGAACTGACCGACAAGCTGATCGACGATGTGGTGAGCGGCACCGCTGAGCAACAGGGCGAGCGCAGCATCGCTGCACTGGAGCGCTACCGTGACGACACCCTGCTGGCGGTACTGGAAGCGGTGAAGTCCAGCAAGGCCAGCCACGGCCTGTCGTTCAGCGATTAAGGAGGCCAAGATGCCTGCTCTGATCACCTACCGCACCACGGTCCAGGAGGACTGGGTCGATTACAACGGGCACCTGCGCGATGCCTTCTACCTGCTGATCTTCAGCTACGCGACCGATGCCCTGATGGAGCGCATTGGCCTGGACGCCGACAGCCGCGGGCAAAGCGGTAATTCGCTGTTCACGCTGGAGGCGCACATCAATTATCTGCACGAGGTGAAGCTGGGTACTGAGGTGTGGGTGCAGACGCAGATCATCGGGTTCGACCACAAGCGTCTTCACGTGTATCACAGCCTGCACCGGGCAGGGTTCGACGAGGTCCTGGCGGCGAGCGAGCAGATGTTACTGCACGTGGACCTGGCGGGGCCGCAGTCAGCGCCTTTTGGGCACACCACTGTTTACCAATTGAACCACTTGGTAGAGCAACAGGAGGGGGCGCCGGCGCCGCAATACATCGGGCGCACCTTAAAACTTCCTTCTTGAATGACCAGGGAGCCGGCGCCAAGGTCTCCATAGATACGAAGCACCCTGGCGCCTTCACTCGCAACAATCAGACAGTAGAGAAGCGGACAACCATAGCGAACGCTCTATATACTGGCCCGGTCAGTCTTCTTGTAAATCTGAACACTTCTGGTTTACCACCGCCAAAATGTACATCCGTGGTTATGCCCCAGAAAAGTTATTTTTCCGCCTAACAGCTCTTTACCATGTAAAAATGTTGACGGACATAACTTGCTCGGGGTAATCCACTGTCGAAGTCTTTACCTCAGCCCGCACGAGATCGACATCATTATCCTTGCTAACACTTTCAAGTGTTTCACGGCGCTGATCAGATTTAATCTGAAATAGCGTGCCGGCTAAACCTTCGAGATAATTCGAATGCTCCGCGGCTGTACACCCTGCAAAAATAAACACAGCACCTAACAAGCCGAACTTTAATTTTTCCCGGTCCATGTTCATGCTCCAGATATCGGAGCCTTACTCGTCCACGGACATCGATTCCCAAAAACCAATATAAATAACAGTTGCAAAAAAATAACCCCGGAAAGCCGTGAGCTACCGGGGCCAAGAGCGAGCAACATCCACTGTGCGTGAGCGAGGGTGACCAAACCCTCTGTACCGTGAATGGCTTCAGTGTGCGTGCTTGCCTGGCAGGGGATTTAGTCGTAAACGACCTGTTCTTAGCCAAAGCAGCCATGGCGGCATTCTGTCCTTGCGAGGCTGTCGCGCACGTCACAGAATCGGTCGTAAATCACAGCAGCACTCTCTTAGCGATAAAAGGGACAACAGCCATGATGCATGCGGATTTGATTGATCAGGACGACCTCGCCGGCCATTTGCGCGCGCGCGGTTTCGATATTCCGGCCGGGGCCAGTGCCGAACAGGCGTGTGAAGCGGTGGTTCGTGGACTGAACGAGCCCAATGCGCGAGCGCTGAAGGGGATGGTGGAGCAGATGTACACCGGCAGTGCGACGATCCTGCCGGCAGTGCGCCAGGCCATCGACAAGCAACTGTTGCCGGCATTGGCGCAGTTCAACAAACGCGCGTAATTCATTTACCCAGGACCGGCCCCTTCGCGGAACAAGCCCGCCCCCATAGGTCACCGCTGGCTCAAGCTCAGCGGGTGTGACCTGTGGGAGCGGGCGTGCCCGCGAAGAGGTCGGCGCGGTCTCAGAGCCTTACACTGGCAAATGTCGACTCGTTGCGTGCCTGGCTCAGGGCCGCCATCGGCCCGCTGTGCGGCGACAGGGTCATGGCCTGAGGAATCGGCATCATGGCCACCTGCTGCGCGGTGTTGGAGCCCACGCGCTCGTCACGCGGCGGAATGCCAAAGTACTCGCGATAGCACTTGGAGAAGTGCGGGGTCGACACGAAGCCGCACACCGATGCCACTTCGATGATCGACATCGGCGTCTGCTTCAACAACTGCCGCGCACGGATCAGGCGCAACTTCAGGTAGTAGCGCGAAGGTGAGCAGTGCAGGTACTTCTGGAACAGGCGCTCCAGCTGACGCCGCGAAACCGCCACATAGACCGCCAGTTCGTCCAGGTCGATCGGTTCCTCCAGATTGGCCTCCATCAACGCGACGATTTCCTGCAACTTCGGCTGGTTGGTGCCAAGCATATGTTTGAGCGGCACACGCTGGTGGTCCTGCTCGTTGCGAATACGCTCGTAGACGAACATCTCGGAGATCGCTGCCGACAACTCGCGGCCGTGATCACGGCTGATCAGGTGCAGCATCATGTCCAGCGGCGCGGTGCCACCGGAGCTGGTGAAGCGGTTGCGGTCAAGGGTGAACAGGCGGGTACTCATGTTCACCCGCGGGAAGGCTTCCTGCATCGCGGCCAGGCATTCCCAGTGCACGCTGCAATCGAAGCCGTCGAGCAGGCCAGCGCAGGCCAGTGCCCAACTGCCGGTGCACACGGCGCCCAGCCTGCGCGACTGACGGGCCTGGGCTTGCAGCCAGGTGACGTGTTCACGGGTGACGGAACGCTGGATGCCAACACCACCACAGACAATCACGGTGTCGATAGGCGGAGCATTGCTGATGGCGGCATCCGGTGTGATTTGCAGACCATCGCTGGCCCACACCTGGCCGCCATCGATGGTCAGCGTGTGCCAGCGATACAGCTCACGACCAGACAGCTGGTTGGCCATGCGCAGCGGCTCGACCGCCGATGCCAGGGAAATCAGGGTGAAATTGTCCAATAGAAGAAACCCGATGGACTGGGGTGTTGTGCGGTTCTGGGTTGGATTCCCGGAGGTGTACGACGTCATCGCGATTTCTCCTCACACAAATGCAGGGTGTGCCTCAGGCGGGCACTTACTTCTTGTTATGACCCCTCGGTCATTTTCCGGGGGTAGGCTTGCCAATCTCAACGCAAACGCCGTGCCTAAACTTGAACGGCCATCCAAAAAAACCTGAAAACGACGCCTTTATGGGGCAATTCAAGTGCTTGCATCGTGTTGGCCAGTCGTCCAGAACAGGCGAGCTAGCGCGTTGCCTGTAACGGTTGAGCAGTTTAGTGACACGCGCCTCGTAGGTTTCCCAGAAGCGACACCTTTAAGTGTCACCGACAACCCTCACACTGATCGCGACATCCGACGATCGGTAGCGTGGCGCCGCACCATAAAGAGGCATTGGCGGTTGTGTTGCACCTGCATCAGCCTCAAGGGCCTCTTCGCGGGCAAGCCCGCTCCTACAGGGATTGCACAGTTCCTGTAGGAGCGGGCTTGCCCGCGAAGACGCCCTGGAGGTCAGATCAGCAAATCAGCACTCGATAGCGCTGACCGCCAGGCCACCGCGCGAGGTCTCTTTGTACTTGTCGTGCATATCGGCCCCGGTATCGCGCATGGTGCGGATTACCTGGTCGAGGGAAATGAAGTGCTCACCATCACCGCGCAACGCCATCTGCACTGCGTTGATGGCCTTTACCGCAGCAATCGCGTTGCGCTCGATGCAGGGCACTTGCACCAACCCGCCAACCGGGTCGCAGGTCAGGCCAAGGTTATGTTCCAGGGCAATTTCAGCGGCGTTCTCAACTTGTGCAGGAGTGGCGCCGAGTACTTCGGCAAGGCCTGCTGCGGCCATCGCGCAGGCCGAGCCGACCTCCCCCTGGCAACCTACTTCGGCACCAGAGATCGAGGCGTTCTTCTTGCACAGGATGCCCACGGCGGCGGCGGCCAGGAAGTAATCGACAACGCTGGACTCATCAACCTCATCACTGAAACGCATGTAGTAATGCAGCACCGCCGGGATGATGCCTGCCGCGCCGTTGGTAGGCGCGGTCACCATGCGCCCGCCGGCGGCGTTTTCTTCATTGACCGCCAAGGCGAACAGGTTGACCCATTCCATGGCACTCATGGTCGAACCGATCACGTTGGGCTTGCCAATTTCCTGCAGGCTGCGGTGCAGCTTGGCAGCGCGCCGGCGCACGTTCAGCCCGCCGGGTAGCGTGCCCTCGTACTTGAGGCCGTTGTTGACGCATTCCTGCATGGCTTCCCAGAGCTTGTGCAGGCCAGCACGGATGTCTTCCTCGCTGCGCCAGACCTTCTCGTTGGCCATCATCAATTGCGACACGCTGAGGTCGTTTTGCTTGCACAGGCGCAGCAGTTCGGCGGCGCTGTTGAAGTCGTACGGCAGCACTGTCTGGTCAGCATCCAGCACACCGCTGGCGGCTTGGGCTGCATCGACCACAAAGCCGCCGCCCACCGAGTAATAGGTGTCGCGGTGCAACTCACCCTGCTCGCCTTCGGCAATCAGGGTCATGGCGTTGGGGTGATACGGCAAGTTCTCGTCCAGCAGCAGCATGTCGCGGGCCCAGACGAACTCGATGGGCAACCGGCTATCCAGCTGCAGGGTGTTGGTTTCGCGCAGGTCGGCGATACGCGGCACGATCTGGGTCGGGTCAATGGCGTCCGGCCACTCGCCCATCAGGCCCATGATGGTGGCGTTGTCGGTGCCATGACCAATACCGGTGGCCGACAGCGAGCCATACAGGCGCACTTCGATCCGTTTTACACGCTCCAGCTCACCGCGTTCGCGCAGGCCCTGAACGAACAGGGCGCCAGCACGCATGGGGCCGACGGTGTGGGAGCTGGAGGGCCCGACACCGATCTTGAACAGGTCGAACACGCTGATGGCCATTGTCGAATCACCTCTTGCTGGGCTTGTCTCTGCGCGCCATGCGCAGGGCGGGGTAGCTGCTAGGCTCAAACAGCGGGCCGCCTTGAATGCCAGCATCATCGGGCTTTTACCGCCCACCTCGCCGTCTGCAACCGACGTACTTTTGTCCAGCAGCGCCGCGCTGTTCTCAACCAGAAACTGCGCCCACCGCGCCGTTTTCCAGCGGCCTGGTGACGCAAAAATGCGCGCGAGGGGGTGGAAAAATCCATAAGCGACATCGCCCATACTGGATACGACCCGTTCCGTACTGGATACGACCCAACCAGTAGGCGATTGCCCGGCGCTGGAGGATTATCGAAAGCGACTCGTAAAGCACGGCCACGCATCCTGCCCTCTGCAGGCCTGGTCGACCGGACCCTCAGAAAGCCCGGCGACCCACGCGAACCCGAAGACAATATCTCAGGAGTCCATCCATGAAAGGTTCACCCTCGCTGTTACTGGTTGCGTTGCTGTCCGCGCCATTGCTGGCCCAAGCAGCCGAACCCGAGCAATGTCAGACTGTACGCTTCTCCGATGTCGGCTGGACCGACATCACAGTCACGACCGCGACCACCAGCGTTGTGCTCGAAGCACTGGGTTACAAGACCCACACCACCATGATCTCGGTACCGGTGACCTACAAGTCGCTGGCCACCGGCAAGGACCTGGACGTGTTTCTCGGCAACTGGATGCCGACCATGGAGAACGACATCAAGCAGTACCGCGACGCCGGCACGGTAGAAACCGTGCGCGCCAACCTGGAGAACGCCAAGTACACCCTGGCAGTCCCCCAGGCGCTGTACGACAAGGGCCTGAAGGATTTCAGCGACATACCCAAGTTCAAGAAGGAACTGGACGGCAAGATCTACGGCATCGAACCGGGTAACGACGGTAACCGCACCATCCAGAGCATGATCGACAAGAACGCCTTTGGCTTGAAGGACGCCGGTTTCAAGATCGTGCAGTCCAGCGAGGCGGGCATGCTGTCGCAAGTTGACCGCGCGCAGAAACGCGGCGAGGCATTGGTGTTCCTGGGCTGGGAGCCACACCCGATGAACACCCGCTTCAAGATGCAGTACCTGACCGGCGGGGACGACTTCTTCGGCCCCGACTTCGGCAAGGCGACCGTGCTGACAAACACCCGCAAAGGATACACGCAGGAATGCAGCAACGTTGGCCAACTGCTTAAGAACCTGTCGTTCGAGCTCAAGGATGAAAGCACCATGATGGGCTATGTCCTGGACGACAAGATGAAACCCGAGGCCGCCGCCAAGAAATGGATCAAGGACAACCCAGGCAAGCTGGATGCCTGGCTGGCCGGCGTTACCACCGTTGATGGCAAACCAGGCCTGGAGGCGGTCAAGGCCAAGCTTACGCAATAACGAACTACGCAGTAGCGCTACCTCGGGGCAGGACCGTGCCTGCCCCGGGTTGATTTCAATCTATGCAGGTGGAAGCTCGCTATCATGCTTATCGATCAGAAAATACCTCTGGGCCAGTACATCGCGTCGTTCGTCGAATGGCTGACCCAGAACGGCGCGAATTACTTCGACGCCATCGCGCAAGGCCTGGAGTTCATGATCCATGGCGTCACCAGCGCCCTGACTTTCTTCAACCCGTTCGTACTTATCGCCCTGTTCGCCGCCCTGGCGCACTTCATCCAGCGCAAGTGGGCCCTGACCGCATTTGTCGCCCTGTCGTTCCTGCTGATCCTCAACCTGGGATACTGGCAGGAAACCATGGAAACCCTGGCGCAGGTCACCTTCGCCACGGTGGTATGTGTGGTGATCGGCGTGCCACTGGGCATCCTCGCCGCGCACAAGCCGATGTTCTATACCGCCATGCGCCCGGTGCTCGACCTGATGCAGACGGTGCCCACATTCGTCTACCTGATCCCTACCCTGACCCTGTTCGGCCTGGGCGTGGTGCCGGGGCTGATTTCCACCGTGGTGTTCGCCATCGCCGCGCCCATTCGCCTGACCTACCTGGGCATCTGCGACGTGCCACAAGAGTTGATGGACGCCGGCAAGGCCTTTGGCTGCTCGCGTCGTCAACTGCTTACCCGTATCGAACTGCCGCACGCGATGCCAAGCATCGCCGCCGGTGTCACTCAATGCATCATGCTGTCGCTGTCGATGGTGGTCATTGCCGCCCTGGTTGGCGCTGACGGCCTGGGCAAACCTGTGGTCAACGCACTGAACACCGCCGATATCTCCCTGGGCTTCGAAGCGGGCCTGGCGATCGTGCTGCTGGCAATCATGCTCGACCGTATCTGCAAGCAACCGGAACTGCCGGTAAGGGGTGAGGCATGAGCATCATTCGTTTCGAAGACGTCGACGTCATCTTCTCCAACAAGCCGCGCGAGGCACTGGCGCTGCTGGACCAAGGCCAGACCCGCGAGCAGATCCTCAAGCAGACCGGCCTGGTGGTGGGTGTCGAAAAGGCCAACCTCGATATCAACAAAGGCGAGATCTGCGTGCTGATGGGCTTGTCTGGCTCGGGCAAGTCGAGCCTGCTGCGCTGCATCAACGGCCTCAACACCGTCAGCCGTGGCAAGTTGTTCGTCGAGCACGAAGGCAAGCACATCGACATTGCCAACTGCTCCGCGGCCGAGCTGAAGATGATGCGCACCAAGCGCATTGCCATGGTGTTCCAGAAGTTTGCCCTGATGCCTTGGCTGACGGTGCGCGAGAACATCAGCTTTGGCCTGGAAATGCAGGGTCGCCCGGAAAAGGAACGGCGCAAGCTGGTCGACGAGAAGCTTGAGCTGGTGGGCCTGACCCAGTGGCGCAACAAGAAGCCGGATGAGCTGTCTGGCGGCATGCAGCAGCGCGTGGGCCTGGCCCGGGCGCTGGCGATGGATGCCGACATCTTGCTGATGGACGAACCGTTCTCGGCACTGGATCCACTGATCCGCCAGGGCCTGCAAGATGAGCTGCTTGGCCTGCAGGCCAAGTTGAGCAAAACCATCGTGTTCGTCAGCCACGACCTGGACGAGGCGCTGAAACTGGGTACCCGCATTGCGATCATGAAAGACGGTCGGATCATCCAGTACAGCAAGCCGGAGGAGATCGTGCTGAACCCGGCTGACGAATACGTGCGCACCTTCGTCGCCCATACCAACCCGCTGAACGTGCTGTGCGGGCGCAGCCTGATGCGCAGCCTGGACAATTGCAAACGGGTCAATGGCTCGGTGTGCCTGGACCCAGGTATCGATTCGTGGCTGGACCTTGGCGAAGGCGGCGCGCTCAAGCGTGCACGCCAGGGCCAGAACGGGCTGGACATGCAGAAATGGGCACCGGGGCAAGATGTGGAGCTGCTGGAGCGCAGGCCGACCGTGGTGCACGCTGACATCGGCATGCGTGAGGCACTGCAGATTCGTTATCAAACCGGCAACAAGCTGGTGCTGCAGGATAACGACAGGGTGGTGGGGATACTCGGGGATACCGAGCTTTACCACGCGCTGCTCGGCAAGAACCACGGGTGAGGCAATTGGGGCCGCTTCGCGGCCCTTTCGCGGGCACGCCCGCTCCCACAGGTTTGTGGACTGCCCCCAAGAAGTTGGACACCAATCCAACTCTTGGGGGCAGTCCAGGTTTGCTGAGATCTCTGTGGGAGCGGGCGTGCCCGCGAAGGGCTGCAAAGCAGCCCCGATCAATGGATCAGCGAACGACGATCCCGCGCGAAGCCATGTAAGCCTTGGCTTCAGGCACTGTGTACTCGCCAAAGTGGAAGATGCTGGCCGCCAGCACCGCGCTGGCATGCCCTTCCAGAATGCCGTCAGCCAAGTGCTGCAGGTTACCCACACCCCCCGAGGCAATCACCGGAATCCCCAGCGCATCACTGATAGCGCGGGTAACGCCCAGGTCGAAGCCGTTCTTCATGCCGTCTTGGTCCATGCTGGTCAGCAAGATCTCGCCAGCGCCCAGGCCTTCCATCTTCTTCGCCCACTCGACTGCATCCAGCCCGGTCGGTTTGCGCCCGCCGTGAGTGAAAATCTCCCAGCGCGGCGCTTCACCTGGCCCGGACACTTTCTTGGCATCGATGGCGACAACGATGCACTGCGAACCGAAACGGTCCGCCGCCTCGCCAACAAACTCTGGGTTGAACACCGCGGCGGTGTTGATCGAGACCTTGTCGGCACCGGCGTTGAGCAGGTTGCGGATGTCCTGCACGGTCCGCACGCCACCCCCTACCGTCAGCGGGATGAACACCTGGCTGGCCATGCGCTCGACGGTATGCAAAGTGGTGTCGCGGCCATCGACGCTGGCGGTGATGTCGAGAAAGGTGATTTCGTCAGCACCTTGCTCGTCGTAGCGACGGGCGATTTCCACCGGGTCGCCGGCATCACGGATGTTCTCGAACTTGACGCCCTTGACCACCCGGCCGTTGTCCACGTCCAGGCAAGGGATAATGCGCTTGGCCAGTGCCATGGTTCAGTCCTCAGGCTTGGTAGTTGTCACAGAAGGCCTGGGCCTCAGCAACATCCAGGGTGCCTTCGTAGATGGCACGGCCGGTGATGGCGCCGATGATGCCCGGGGCCTTGGCGTCCAGCAGCGCCTTGATGTCGCCCAGGTTGTGAATGCCGCCCGAGGCGATCACCGGGATACGGGTGGCTTCAGCCAGTGCCTTGGTGAAGGGCACGTTGCAGCCCTGCATCATGCCGTCCTTTGCGATGTCGGTGTAGACGATCGCCGAGACGCCATCGGCCTCGAAACGCTTGGCCAGGTCGATGACCTGCACCGAGCTCACTTCGGCCCAACCGTCGGTGGCGACGAAACCGTCCTTGGCGTCCAGGCCGACGATGACCTTGCCTGGGAAGGCTTTGCACGCTTCAGCGACGAACTCGGGCTGCTTGACGGCCTTGGTGCCAATGATCACGTAGCTGACGCCAGCCTTGACGTAGTGTTCGATGGTTTCCAGCGAACGGATACCGCCGCCGATCTGGATCGGCAGGTTCGGGTAGCGCTTGGCGATGGCGGTAACCACTTCACCATTGACCGGCTGGCCTTCGAAGGCGCCGTTGAGGTCGACCAGGTGCAGGCGGCGGCAGCCACCCTCGACCCACTTGGCGGCCATGCTCACCGGGTCGTCGGAAAATACCGTAGAGTCTTCCATGCGGCCCTGGCGCAGGCGCACGCAAGCACCGTCCTTCAGATCGATAGCGGGGATAATCAGCATCTTGGGAACCTGTCTATTTGTTGGGTTTCAGGGCTTCTCGAGTGCCCACAGGTCGCTTTCGATGCTCTCGAACCGCTCCTTGAGGTGCAGCTGAACATCGGCAATCGCCCTGTTGTAGTAATGGGGTGCAATCTCTTTGCTGAACAGCTCGAGGACCTCGGCCACCTCGAACGACCCCAACTGCAGCTCGAAGCGGTCTTCGAGAAAACGCTTCAAGGTATCGAGCGCTTCGCGCTCCTGCTCGGGGGCCAGGGTGATGGTCGGGGCCTTGGTCTTCGACCTGCTCATTTACCAGCGCCCGTCCCAGGCGATGAAGTTCTGCAGCAGCTGCAGGCCATGGGTATGGCTCTTCTCCGGGTGGAACTGCACGGCAAAACGCGAACCGTCGGCCAGCGCTGCGGCGAAATCGACGCCATAGTGACCGCGTCCCACCACCTGGCCCGGCTTGCCGGCATTGATGTAGTAGCTGTGCACGAAGTAGAAACGTGCGCGGTCAGGGATGTCATGCCACAGCGGGTGGTCGATGGTCTGGCTGACTTCGTTCCAGCCCATGTGCGGCACCTTCAGGTGCTCGCCCTCTTCTTGCAGGTCTTTGCCGAAAAAGCGCACCTGGCCAGGGAACAGGCCAATGCAGTCGACGCCGTTGTTTTCCTCACTGTGCTCGAGCAGCGCCTGCATACCGACGCAGATGCCGAGGAACGGGCGGTCCTGGCTGACTTCGCGCACCAGGCTGTCGAAGCCCAGGCGGCGGATTTCGGCCATGCAGTCGCGAATCGCGCCCACGCCCGGGAACACCACACGGTCGGCCTCGCGGATCACCGAGGCATCGCTGGTCACCAGCACTTTACCGGCACCTACGTGCTCAAGCGCCTTGGCCACCGAGTGCAGGTTACCCATGCCATAGTCGATTACGGCTACCGTTTGCATTTACAGGCACCCTTTGGTGGAAGGCATCTGCCCGGCCATACGCTCGTCGAGGGTGATGGCCATGCGCAGGGCACGGCCGAAAGCCTTGAATACGGTTTCGATCTGGTGGTGGGTGTTGTGACCACGCAGGTTGTCGATGTGCAGGGTTACCAGGGCGTGGTTGACGAAGCCCTGGAAAAACTCCTGAAACAGGTCGACATCGAAACCGCCAACGCTTGCACGGGTATACGGCACGTGCATCTGCAGGCCTGGGCGGCCAGAGAAGTCGATGACCACGCGTGACAGCGCTTCGTCCAGCGGCACGTAGGCGTGGCCGTAGCGGAAGATACCTTTCTTGTCACCGATAGCTTGGGCGAATGCCATGCCCAGGGTGATGCCGACGTCTTCGACGGTATGGTGATCGTCGATATGCGTGTCACCCTTGCACTCGATATCCAGATCGATCAGCCCATGGCGGGCGATCTGGTCCAGCATGTGTTCAAGGAAAGGCACACCGATATCGAATCGGGCCTTGCCACTGCCATCGAGGTTGATCGAGCACTTGACCTGGGTTTCCAGGGTATTGCGCTCGACGGAAGCCTTACGTTCGACCATCACCAGCTCCGCAAAATCATTGGGCGAAAAGGGTTTCATTATAGGCCCAGAACGCGCCAGCTTGAAACGCGCATGACATATGGCAAAGCCAGGTTTTACGCGGGCTGGATGCTGCTACAGGTCTATACAACCACAGCAGCCCGCTCCTGCAGCGGCGAAAGGGGCGCAACACGCGCCCCCCCTGATCAATAGAACAGCACAGCGGTCTTTTGCAAGGTCACCCAAACACCCCAGGCCAACGGCACAACCACCACCGCCCAGGCCAGCAGCACCAGTGGCAGGCTGCCTGGCGCCGCCTTCCACTCCAGCGACCGCGCCCCATCGGCGCCCTTGTCATGGCTCAACGCGCGCTCGGCCGCCAGTTCGGCATCACTCATGAAGTGCTTGTCGGCCACCGGGCGCACCAGCATGTTGCAGATAAAGCCCAGCACCAGCAGACCCGCGAGGATGTACAAGGTCATGTCATAAGCCGCCGCCCGCTCCACGCCTGCTGCCAGTTGATACTCGCGCAGGTAGGTGATCAGCACCGGCCCCAGCACCCCCGCTGCCGCCCAGGCGGTCAGCAGGCGGCCATGGATGGCACCCACCATCTGCGTGCCGAACAGGTCGGCCAGGTAGGCCGGCACCGTTGCAAAACCACCGCCATACATCGACAGAATGATGCAGAACGCTGCCACGAAAAGTGCCACGTTGCCCAGGTGCCCCATGTTCGGCACAAGGCTGTACAAGCCCACGCCCAAGGCGAAGAAGGCAAAGTAGGTGTTCTTGCGGCCGATGTAGTCGGAGAACGATGCCCAGAAGAACCGGCCGCCAATGTTGAACAGGCTCAGCAGGCCGGTAAAGCCGGCGGCGATCGCGGCAATCTGCGCCAACTGCGCAGTGCTCAGCTGGCTGAAGGTCAGTTCGTTGCCCAGTAACTTACCGGCGAACACTTCCTGCAGCAGCGGTGACGCCATGCCCAAAATGCCGATGCCCGCCGACACGTTCAGGCACAGCACCAGCCAGATCAGCGCGAACTGCGGGGTCTTCCAGGCCACACTGACGTGCACGTGGCGGTCGGTGACCATGGCGTTACTGGCATTCTTCAACGGCGCAGCCCAGCCTTCAGGCTTCCAGCCGGTCGGTGGTACGCGATACGCCAGGGCGCCAGCGGTCATGAACACAAAGTAGATCGCCGCCATGGCGACAAAGCTCTGCCATACGCCAACTTCGTGCTCATTGCCAAAATGCCCCATAAGCGCGGTGGCCAGCGGCGCCCCGACCATGGCCCCGCCGCCGAAGCCCATGATCGCCATACCGGTGGCCATGCCGCGTTTGTCCGGGAACCACTTGATCAAGGTCGACACGGGTGAGATGTAGCCCAGGCCCAGGCCGATACCGCCAATCACGCCGGAGCCAAGCCACATCAGCCACAATTGATGGGTTTTCACACCTATCGCCGAAAGTAGCATGCCACCGCACCAGCACAAGGCCGACACCAGGCCAGCCTTGCGCGGCCCGGCGTGCTCCAGCCAGCCGCCCAGCACCGCCGCCGAGCAACCGAGGAAGACGAAGAACAGGGTGTAGATCCAGCTCAGCATCGAGATTGGCCAGTCGCATTCGGCGCTGAACATCCGGGCCATGAAGCCCATGTCTGCCGCACAGGCGACGGGGGCGGTGATCCCCAGGGCTTGCGACAAGGGCAGCCAGAATACCGAGAAGCCGTAGGCCATACCGATGCACAGGTGAATGGCCAAGGCAGCTGGCGGGACCAGCCAGCGGTTGAAGCCCGGGCGGGCGATTATGCGTTCCTTCGACAGGAAGCCTGGCTCACTGGCCGAGCTTCCCGTCGCGACGGTACTGGTCATGAATCTGATCCTTGTTATAGGGAGGGTGCTCGCGAAGCGGCGCAAGGGTAGCAGCATCAAGCAGCATGAAAGCAATCTGCCATCGTCCATTTTTGCCTAACTGAATCGGTCATGTCCCCGGCAAATGCTCAGTATTAAGCTGTCGAAAGCCGTACCCTCTGATGCAGGCGTAGGAATTTTCTACATCTCTAGTCGTACAAGCAGGGGTAACCGCTACAGCGTTATACTCTGCCGCCTGAACTCACTAACGGACTAAAAGGACTCGCCCATGAAAGCGTTCGGCAAAATCCTGGGACTGGGGCTTCTCGGGTTACTGCTGATCATCGTGGCGCTGGGCTTCGCCCTGACCCACCTCTTTGATCCCAACGACTACAAAGACGAGATTCGCCAGCTGGCACGCGACAAGGCCCACGTCGAACTGACCCTCAATGGTGACATCGGCTGGAGCCTGTTCCCGTGGCTGGGTCTGGAGCTGCACGAAGCCAGCATCGCTACCTTGAACAAACCCAAGGAACCGTTCGCCGACCTGCAGATGCTTGGCCTTTCAGTCCGTGTGCTGCCGCTGCTGCGCCGCGAAGTGCAAATGAGCGACGTACGTGTCGAGGGCCTGAACCTGACCCTGGCGCGTGACGAACAGGGCCATGGCAACTGGGAGGACATCGGCAAGCCGCTACCCGCGCAAAATGGCGCAGGCACCGATGCACAGGCACAGGCACCTGCCGAGCAGGCGCCTGCGACCACCGACAGCAACGACCGCGCCATCAAGCTGGACATCGACAGCCTGACCGTGAACAACGCCCGCGTGCAGTACACCGATGCCAAGACCGGCCAAAATTACAGCGCCGAGAGCATCCAGCTGAGCACCGGCCCGGTCCATGAAGGCGCAAACATCCCGCTCAAGGCCAGCGCCTTCGTCAGCGCCAGCCAGCCGAGCATCAAAGCCCGTACCGAGCTGGCCGGCGAATTGCGCTTCGACCGCAAGCTCAAGCGCTACAACTTCGAAGACATGCGCCTGTCGGGCGAGACCTCGGGTGAGCCTACCGGCGGCAAGACCGTGACCTTCGCCGCCCAAGGCCAACTGCTGGTCGACCTGGCCGCCAATGTCGCCTCGTGGAACGGCCTGAAAGTCTCGGCCAACCAACTGCGCGCCCTCGGTGAGCTGAACCTGCGTGATCTGGACAAAGCACCCCAGCTGAGCGGCGGCCTGTCCATCGCCCAGTTCAACCTGCGCGCCTTCCTTGAAAGCATTGGCCACCCGCTGCCGGCCACCAACGACCCGGCCGCCTTCGCCAAGCTGGAGCTGGTGACTCGCCTGCAGGGCACGCCCAGCAGCCTGGCCCTGGAAGACCTGGCGGTGAAGCTGGACGACAGCACCTTCAGCGGCCGCGTGGCCGTCGAAGATTTCGCCAAACAAGCCCTGCGCCTGCAGCTTAAGGGCGACACCTTCGACGCCGACCGCTACCTGCCAGCCAAGAGCGAAGAAGCCAAGGGCGCCACCGCTGCGCGCCAGGCCGAGGTCAAGCAACAAGAGGCCAGCGCCGTAGCCGGTGCTGGCACCACACCACTGCCCAACGCCCCAACACACGTGGCATGGAGCGACGACAAGCTGCTGCCGGTCGACCGTCTGCGCGCCCTCGACCTGCAGGCAGACCTGGCCTTCGGCTCGTTGACCCTGGACAAGCTGCCGATCGAGGACGCCCAGCTCAAGGCCGTTGGCCAAGGCGGCCTGCTGACCCTGCAAACCTTGCGCGGAGCGCTGTACAACGGCACCTTCGAAGCCAAGGGTACGGTCGACGTTCGCCCTGCCGTGCCACAGCTGGGTGTGAACACCAATATCCAGCGGGTGCCGGTGGAACACTTCATCAAGGCCGAAGGCAAGGAACAGACGCCGCCGGTCAAGGGCCTGCTGACCCTGACCAGTGATCTGACAGCCACCGGTAACAGCCAGAAGGCACTGGTCGACACCCTGAACGGCAGCGCAAACTTCGCCATCAACGATGGCGTGCTGGTCAATGCCAACCTGGAACAGCAGCTGTGCCAGGCCATCGCCACGCTCAATCGCAAGACGCTGAGCAGCGAACCACGCGGCAAGGACACCCCGTTCCAGGAACTGCGCGGCAGCCTGGTAGTACGCAATGGCGTCGCCAGCAACCCGGACCTCAAGGCGCGCATCCCGGGCCTCACCGTCAATGGCCATGGTGACCTCGACCTGCGCGTGCTGGGCATGGACTACAACGTCGGTGTAGTCGTCGAAGGCGACCAGCGTGCCATGCCGGACCCGGCCTGCCAGGTCAACGAACGTTATGTAGGTGTTGAAGTACCCCTGCGCTGCCGTGGTCCGCTGGAACTCGGCGCAAAGGCCTGCCGCCTGGACCAGAACGGCCTGGGTAAGGTTGCCGCCAAACTGGCCGGCAACCGCCTGAAGGACAAGATCGATGAAAAGCTTGATGAAAAACTTGGAGACAAAGTGAGCCCGGAACTGAAAGACGCGCTCAAGGGGCTGTTCAAGCGATGAGCCCCGAGCAGTTCTCCAGCGCAGTGCTGGACTGGTATGACGAGCACGGCCGGCACGACCTGCCCTGGCAACAGGGCATCACGCCGTACCGGGTGTGGGTGTCGGAAATCATGTTGCAGCAGACCCAGGTCAGCACCGTGCTCAACTACTTCGACCGCTTCATGCAGGCCCTGCCAACCGTGCAAGCCCTGGCCGAGGCACCGGAGGACGAAGTGCTGCACCTGTGGACGGGCCTGGGTTACTACACCCGCGCACGCAACCTGCAAAAGGCCGCCAAGGTCGTCGTCGAGCAACATGGCGGCGAATTCCCGCGCAGCGTCGAGCAGCTTACCGAGCTGCCCGGCATTGGCCGCTCCACTGCCGGCGCCATCGCCAGCATCAGCATGGGCATCCGCGCACCGATCCTCGACGGCAACGTCAAGCGCGTGCTGGCACGCTACACCGCCCAGGCTGGCTACCCCGGCGAACCCAAGGTTGCCAACCAGCTATGGGCCACTGCCGAGCGCTTTACCCCGCAACAACGCGCCAACCACTACACCCAGGCGATGATGGACATGGGCGCCACGCTGTGCACGCGCAGCAAGCCCAGTTGCCTGATCTGCCCGTTGCAGCGCGGCTGCGAAGCGCACCTGCACGGCGAAGAAACCCGCTACCCAGAGCCCAAACCGCGCAAGGCGCTGCCGCAACGGCGCACACTGATGCCACTGCTGGCCAACCACGAAGGCGCCATCCTGCTTTACCGCCGCCCCTCCAGCGGCCTGTGGGGTGGTTTGTGGAGCCTCCCGGAGCTGGACGACATCGCCCAGCTCGACGACCTGGCCTACCAGCACGGCCTGCGCCTGGCTGGCCGCCACGCCATGGACGGCCTGACCCACACCTTCAGCCACTTCCAGCTGGCGATCGAGCCTTGGCTCGTGCGCGTCGACCCGGTCGGCGAGCACGTGGTCGAGGCCGACTGGCTCTGGTATAACCTCGCCACCCCGCCGCGCCTGGGCCTCGCCGCTCCGGTGAAAAAGCTGCTTGAACGCGCGACCGACGAA
This sequence comes from Pseudomonas sp. KCJK9058, assembly GCF_046230975.1. NCBI lineage: Bacteria > Pseudomonadati > Pseudomonadota > Gammaproteobacteria > Pseudomonadales > Pseudomonadaceae > Pseudomonas > Pseudomonas sp. KCJK9058. The sequence continues at coordinate 20,291 of NZ_JBJJLR010000035.1, read as the reverse complement.
CTGATTGCAGGAGACGCCCGATGACCCGCACCGTGATGTGCCGCAAATACCAAGAAGAACTGCCAGGCCTGGAACGCCCGCCCTATCCCGGTGCCAAGGGCCAGGACATCTTCGAACACATCTCGCAGAAAGCCTGGGCCGACTGGCAGAAGCACCAGACCATGCTGATCAACGAGAAGCGCCTGAACATGATGAACGCCGAGGACCGCAAATTCCTCCAGGCTGAGATGGACAAGTTTTTCGCCGGCGAAGAATACGCCCAGGCCGAAGGCTACGTTCCACCGGCCGAATGACCCCAAAAAACGTAAGCGACGGAATTAATTTAAAATTTTTTCAAAAAGTCGTTGACGAGCGGTCCGGAAATCTATTTAATTCACCTCGTCGCCCAGATAGCTCAGTCGGTAGAGCAGAGGATTGAAAATCCTCGTGTCGGCGGTTCGACTCCGTCTCTGGGCACCACCTTCAAGCTTCTGGTGGTTGCAAAGTTACCCGAAGCGACAACAAGAAACCCGCCTAGTGCGGGTTTTTTGTTGCCTGTGATTTTTTCGCATTGATCAGCATCAAATAGCCATCATTCGTTCACCTTCATAATCGAAAACGGACATCCGTATCGACTAGCAAGGCCCTCCATGAGCGAAGAATCCCCCCTCCTGCTCCCCGCCCCCAGCGAACCCACCACCGCACCGATCCGCACACGCCGCACACGCCAGCGCAAGCCGGAGCCGACAATAACCCGCATCAGCCAGCAACCCGCAGCACTGGAAGTTGCCACCGCCCCCAAAGGCAGCAACGAAGACAGCACCTCGGCACGCCTGCCGGCCAGCTACCCTTACCGCACCCGCCTGCGCCGCCAGGACTACGACAAGGCCAAGCATGCATTGCAGATCGAGCTGCTAAAGGTACAGAGCTGGGTGAAGGAAACCGGCCAGCGTGTGGTGATCCTGTTCGAAGGGCGCGATGCCGCAGGCAAAGGCGGCACCATCAAGCGCTTCATGGAGCACCTCAACCCACGCGGTGCGCGCATTGTCGCCCTGGAGAAGCCTTCCGAGCAGGAGAAAGGCCAGTGGTACTTCCAGCGCTACATCCAGCACCTGCCCACGGAGGGTGAAATGGTGTTCTTCGACCGCTCCTGGTACAACCGTGCCGGGGTTGAGAAGGTGATGGACTTCTGCACGCCACTGCAATACCTGGAATTCATGCGTCAGGCCCCAGACCTGGAGCGCATGCTGTGCAACAGTGGCATCCTGCTGTTCAAGTACTGGTTTTCGGTGAACCGCGAAGAGCAGTTGCGACGCTTCATTTCGCGCCGGGACGACCCGCTCAAGCACTGGAAGCTGTCGCCCATCGACATCAAGTCGCTGGACAAGTGGGAGGACTACACTTCGGCCAAAGAGGCGATGTTCTTCCATACCGATACAGCCGATGCGCCGTGGACGGTGATCAAGTCCGATGACAAGAAGCGGGCGCGGATCAACTGCATCCGGCACTTCCTGCATTCGCTGGACTACCCAGGCAAAGACCCTCGGGTGGCACATGCACCCGACCCTCTGCTGGTAGGCCGAGCTTCACACGGCTTCGAAGAAGACGAGACTCCGCAGCTGGCCACCTGAAGGCTCGGTATGCCGGCCAGCATGGCTGGCAGTGGGAGAGAAGCTGCGTAGGGCCCTCGGCCAGCATCATCTGGAGATGTCTCCCACAGACGTCTCACTAAGCTGCAGCGCTCAGGAGCGTTGCTTGGGTTTATCGTGCAATTGCGCTTCAATACGCGCACTTTCAGACACACCCAAGGATTTCCCCATGGCCACCCCTACCAAGCAACAGAAACGCGCCAAGCGCGCCGCCAGCAAGGCCAAGCAGAACCGCATGGTACGCAGCGGCCAAGCGGTCAAGGCCAGCGCCGGCGACAGCGCCAGCGTCGAGCAGGTGTATAAAAAGGCCATGGAGTCGGGCAGCTATGACGCGATGTTCAACAAGATGAAGGAAGCCCAGGAAGGCGGCCTGGTGCCAATGATCTCGGTGTTCCTGGTGGATCCGCTGCTCGCCCTGGTGCTCAAGGGGCACAAGGAAGAACACGCCACCGACTACATCGTGCTGGTGTTCAACGCCTACCGCAAATGGCTGGACGGCGCTGACGAAGAGACCACCATGGCCTGGTTGGAGAGTGATGAGTTCCAGGACGCCTATATCGCTGCTTCCGAACTCGTGGCCAAGCAGCAGCAACAGCAGAAGCAGTTTGGCTGACAGGGCCATGTAACCCGTTGTGGCCTCCGCGCGGCCCCTGTAGGAGCGGGTTTACCCGCGAATACGATGGCGGCTGCGACGGTGATTCGCCAGGGAAATTGGCCAGCAGGCCCGGCCCTTTCGCGGGTAAACCCGCTCCTACGGGCCTGTGGCGAACCTGCGGGCTTGCCCACGAAAGGGCCATCACAGGCAACAAAAAAAGGCCGCACCCTTCACAGGGCGCGGCCTTCTCATTTCAGCCAGCGCGGATCAGCTGTCCAGCGCCGCCCGCCCGGCAGCCTCGCGCTTGCGGTGCACCAGCAAGCCAGCCGCCACCACACCAATACTCAGCAACGCAGTCGCAATGATCTCCGCACGGTGATCCTCACGCAGCGCCATCACCACCAGAATGGCAACGATGAAGGCAATGGTCGCCCAAGTCAGGCCCGGGAACAGCCACATCTTGAAGGTGATCTTCTCGCCGCGGGCTTCACGCTGGGCGCGCATGCGCAGCTGCGACACGGCAATCACCAGGTACACCAGCAGCGCGATGGCGCCAGAGCTGGCCAGCAGGAACTCGAACACCTGGGCCGGTGCCACGAAGTTGGCGAACACGCAAAGGAATGCCGCTGCGGTGGACAGCAGTACCGCCACGTGCGGGGTCGCCGCCTTGGTGGTGCGTTGGGCGATGGCCGGGGCGTCGCCACGCTTGCTCAGCGAGAACAACATGCGCGAAGAAGTGTACAGCGCCGAGTTCAGACAGCTGGTCACGGCAATCAGCACAACAATGTCGACGATCAGCTTGGCATTCGGCACACCAATACGGCTCAGCACGGTCTGGTAGGAGCCCGTCTCGGCCAGGGCCGGGTCGTTCCACGGCACCAGGGCCACGACCAGGAAGATCGACACCAGGTAGAACAGGCAGATACGCCAGATTACCGAGTTGGTGGCACGGCTGATCTGCTTGCCCGGGTCCTTCGACTCGGCAGCGGCGATGGTGACGATTTCGGTACCCATGAACGAGAACATGGTGGTCAGCATGGCTGCCAGCACTGCGCCCAGGCCGTTAGGCATGAAGCCTTGGGTATCGAACAGGTGGCTGGCACCGCTCACTTGGCTGCTCGGTACAAAGCCGAACAAGGCAGCACAGCCCACGGCGATGAAGCCGATGATCGCCAGCACTTTGAGCAGGGCAAACCAGAACTCGAACTCACCGTAGTTCTTCACGCTGCACAGGTTGGTAAGTGTCAGTGCCAGGGTAATGATGAGGGAGAACGCCCACAGGTCAACCGCCGGGAACCAGGCATGCAGAATGGCCGCGGCGGCGTTGGCCTCCAGCGGAATTACCAACACCCAGAACCACCAGTACAGCCAGCCGATGGTGAAACCGGCCCAGCGCCCGATGGCACGGTCGGCATACGTAGAGAACGAACCGGTGTCAGGCGAGGCGACTGCCATTTCACCCAGCATACGCATGACCAGCACGACCAGCGTACCGGCGGCAGCGTAAGCCAGCAGCACGGCTGGGCCGGCAGCTGCGATGGCGTGGCCGGAGCCTACGAACAGGCCGGCACCGATGACGCCAGCGATGGACAGCATGGTCACATGCCGTTGTTTGAGCCCCTGAGCGAGGTCATTGGAATTGTTACCGCTCATTGAAACTACCTTTGTAAGGAGTGGACCACGCCGACTGCGGGTATAGAGCGCGCCAGGGGTTGACCCAGGCGTCGCTGCAATCGGCGGTTTCCAACTGGCAATAAGCGCGCCACATGCCGAATACACTCGTCAGAAAATTCTGCAGGCCTTTTAGGATGCGGCTTGGAGGGCTTTCGGCCATTGCATGACCGAAAGGGCATCAAATCATCGGATTACTGAAATACTCACTTACAAATGCACCAAAGGTGCTCCTCGGTAACACCCACGCACCAACGCAATGCCAAAAGGCGCAACCCATGGGTACAACCTTGTGACATCAATATGGCATTCGTGGTGAACCCGTTTGCACTGGCAAAAGGTCGGGTTTACCCCTCCAATGGGTCAAAACAGCTTCCATGCGCCGGCCAAAGCTGGCACCATCGCGCCTTTTTTCATCAAGGCTCTGGTGTTGGGCGACACCTTCGCGGACATCTGCGCGACGTTACGCTGTAGCGATGCGACAAACTGCCCCACCAGCGCCCCCAGTCCCCGGCGACCCTGTTGGCCGTCATAATGCCGCTATGCTAGCTTGGCGCACGCCAGGAAGGCCGCCAACAGCTGGGAACGCACCCGAACACATGAGGACCGCACATGGCTCAGGCCACGCCCGCGCTGGAAATCCGCAATTTGCACAAACGCTACGGCGAGCAGGAAATTCTCAAGGGCATTTCGCTGACCGCTCGCGACGGTGACGTGATCTCCATCCTGGGGTCGTCCGGCTCCGGCAAGTCCACCCTGCTGCGCTGCATCAACCTGCTCGAGAACCCGCACCAGGGCGAAATCCTGGTCGCCGGCGAAGCCCTCAAGCTCAAGGCTGCCAAGAATGGCGACCTGATCGCAGCCGACAACCGCCAGATCAATCGCCTGCGCAGCGAAATCGGCTTTGTCTTCCAGAATTTCAACCTGTGGCCGCACATGTCGATCCTCGACAACATCATCGAGGCGCCACGCCGCGTGCTCGGCCAAAGCAAGGCCGAGGCCATCGAAGCCGCCGAAGCGCTGCTGAACAAGGTCGGCATCTACGACAAACGCCACAGCTACCCCGCCCAGCTTTCCGGTGGCCAGCAACAGCGCGCCGCCATTGCCCGTACCCTGGCCATGAAGCCCAAGGTCATCCTGTTCGACGAGCCTACATCGGCACTCGATCCGGAAATGGTCCAGGAAGTGCTTAACGTTATCCGCGCATTGGCCGAAGAAGGCCGTACCATGCTGCTGGTGACGCACGAGATGAGCTTTGCCCGCCATGTGTCCAGTGAAGTCGTCTTCCTGCACCAGGGCCTGGTCGAAGAGCAGGGATCGCCGCAGCAGGTCTTCGAAAACCCGACCTCGGCGCGTTGCAAGCAATTCATGTCCAGCCACCGCTAACGGAGCAATACATGCACACCTACAAGAAGTTTCTCCTGGCAGCTGCTGCCACGCTGGTGATGTCGGCAAACGCCATGGCCGCAGAAAAACTGCGCATGGGCATCGAAGCCGCCTACCCACCGTTCAACAACAAGGATGCCAGCGGTAACGTGGTTGGCTTCGACAAAGATATTGGCGACGCCCTGTGCGCCAAGATGAAAGTCGAGTGCTCGGTCGTTACCTCCGACTGGGACGGCATCATCCCGGCCCTGAACGCCAAGAAGTTCGACTTCCTGGTGTCGTCGCTGTCGATCACCGACGAACGCAAGCAGGCTGTGGACTTCACCGAGCCGTACTACTCCAACAAGCTGCAGTTCATCGCGCCGAAAAACGTCGACTTCAAGACTGACAAAGAGTCGCTGAAAGGCAAGGTCATCGGCACCCAGCGCGCCACCCTGGCCGGCACCTACCTTGAAGACAACTTCAAGGGCGTCGACGTCAAGCTGTACGACACCCAGGAAAACGCCTACCTCGACCTGGTCTCCGGTCGTATCGACGGCATCCTGGCCGACAAGTACGTGCAGTACGAGTGGCTGAAAAGCAAAGACGGCTCGAACTTCGAGTTCAAGGGCGAGCCGGTGATGGACAGCGACAAGATCGGCATTGCCGTGCGCAAAGGTGACACCAAGCTGCGCGACGACCTGAACAAAGCCCTGGCAGAAATCAAAGCCGACGGTACGTACAAGAAAATCAACGACAAGTACTTCCCGTTCAGCATCGAATGATCCGCCCTGACCGGCGCGCCCTTGCGGCGCGCCAGTCCCTAAAATGACCTGCCCATGAATATCGACCTGCACGGATTCGGTCCGGCCATGATGGCCGGCACCCTGATGACCGTAAAACTGGCGCTTTGCGCCTTGCTGCTGGGGCTGGTCCTGGGCCTGCTCGGCGCCCTGGCCAAAACCTCACCGCTCAAGCCCCTGCAATGGCTTGGCGGCTTCTACTCGACCCTGGTTCGCGGCGTGCCCGAACTGCTGTGGGTACTGCTTATCTATTTCGGCACCGTCGGGCTCATGAACAGCCTCGGCGAAGCCCTGAACATGCCGGGCCTTGAGCTAAGCGCCTTCGCCGCGGGCGTGATCGCCCTGGGCCTGTGCTTTGGCGCCTACGCCACCGAAGTGTTCCGTGGCGCTATCCTGGCGATCCCCAAAGGCCACCGCGAAGCTGGCCTGGCGCTGGGCTTGTCCAAGGGCCGCATCCTCTCGCGGATCATCCTGCCGCAGATGTGGCGCATCGCCCTGCCCGGCCTTGGCAACCTGTTCATGATCCTGATGAAGGACACCGCCCTGGTATCGGTAATCGGCCTTGAAGAAATCATGCGTCACTCGCAAATTGGCGTGACCGTGACCAAAGAGCCGTTCACCTTCTACATGGTCGCGGCCTGCATCTACCTGGGCCTGACCGTCCTTGCCATGACCGGTATGCATTTCATGGAAAAACGCGCCGCTCGCGGCTTTGCGAGGGCTGAATAATGAATTGGGAAGTCATCTTCAAATGGCTGCCACGCCTGGCCGAGGGTGCGGTCCTGACCCTGGAGCTGGTGGCCATTGCCGTGGTTGCAGGGTTGATCCTGGCCATCCCGCTGGGCATCGCCCGTTCCTCGCGCCACTGGTACGTGCGCGCGGTGCCGTTCAGCTACATCTTCTTCTTCCGTGGCACGCCGCTGCTGGTGCAGTTGTTCCTGGTCTATTACGGCCTGGCGCAGTTCGATGCGGTGCGCTCCAGTTCGCTGTGGCCGTACCTGCGCGATCCGTTCTGGTGCACGGTGCTGACCATGACCCTGCACACCGCCGCGTACATTGCCGAGATCCTGCGTGGCGCGCTGCAGGCGATCCCTAAAGGTGAGATCGAAGCGGCACGGGCGCTGGGCATGTCGCGTGGCAAAGCGCTGTTCTACATCATGCTGCCACGCGCTGCGCGCATCGGCCTGCCGGCGTACAGCAACGAAGTGATCCTGATGCTCAAGGCCAGTGCCCTGGCCAGTACCGTGACCCTGCTGGAGCTGACCGGCATGGCCCGTACCATCATCGCCCGCACCTACCTGCCGGTGGAGATCTTCTTCGCCGCAGGCGTGTTCTACCTGGTGATCTCGTTCATGCTGGTGCAAGGCTTCAAGCTGCTGGAGCGCTGGTTGCGCGTGGATGCCTGCCAAGGCCGCTGACATCTCCTAGCCTTCTTCGCGGGCACGCCCGCTCCTACAACAGGCCTATGCTGAACCTTCGTAGGAGCGGGTTTACCCGCGAACAGGCCCTCAACCCCAACACACATCCCCATGCCCCGCCCCCTCCACAGCCACCACCTAAGCACCCGCTTCCAGGCCCTCGACCAGTTCCTGATCGAGCACCAACAGCTGTGGAAACCCCGCCCCTTCACCACCCTGCAACTGGCCTGGGAAACCACCCACCCAGAGCTTGCCGCCCACCTGCGCCAATGTTCCCTGGCAGACGCCGAAACCGACAGCGCCGCTGACCGCTTGCCTGCCCCATTCCCGCAACTGGCCGAACAAGCCCGACAGCTCGCCACGCTCGGCAGCCTTGCGCAAACCAATCTACCGCCTGCCGCCCACCGCCTGGACGTCGCCGTCCCCGGTCGCAAATGGCAACAGATCGAAGCCTTCGCCAGCCACCTGGCCTTCCGCGAGCAGCCCCGGCACTGGCTGGACTGGTGTTCTGGCAAAGGCCACCTCGGCCGTCGCCTGCTGCAACCTGGGCAACACCTGACCTGCCTGGAGTACGACGCCGCCCTGGTCGCTGCCGGTCAGGCCCTGAGTGCACACCACCACTTGCAAGCACAGCACGTACATCAGGATGTGATGGCCAGCGACAGCGCTCGTCACCTGGCTAACGATAAAAGCGTGGTTGCCCTGCATGCCTGTGGCGATCTGCATGTACGCCTGCTGCAACTGGCCAGCCAGCAAGGTTGCCGGCAACTGGCCATAGCCCCCTGCTGCTACAACCGCATCGCCGCGCAGCAATACCAGGCGTTATCCACAGCCGCGCAGGCGTCGAGCCTGCAGCTGTCGCTGGACGACCTGGGCCTGCCCTTGAGCGAAACCGTCACTGCCGGCGCCCGCGTGCGGCGCCAGCGCGACACCTCGATGGCCCGGCGCCTGGGCTTCGACCTGCTGCAACGCCAGCAGCGCCAGAGCGATGAATACCTGCCGACACCTTCCCTGCCGGTGGCCTGGCTGGAGAAGCCCTTCGAGCAATACTGCCGTGACTTGGCTGAACTGAAGCAATTGCCAGTGAGCGGCAACCCGGACTGGGCAATGCTGGAAGCTGCGGGCTGGCAACGCCTGGCCGAGGTTCGGAACCTGGAGCGCGTACGCAACCTGTTCCGTCGGCCACTGGAGCTGTGGCTGGTACTCGATCGCGCCCTGTTCCTCGAAGAACAAGGCTATGACGTGCGCCTGGGCCTGTTTTGCGATTACCCACTGACCCCGCGCAACCTGCTCATTCTTGCGGAACGCGACGGTTAGCCGCAGTACAACCTGTGGATAAGTCTGTGAACAAGCTTGTGATTACCTGTTGGATCCAAGCGCTATTTCAAGCGCTTGGCTTATTCCTGCTTGCGGCTGCAGCCCAGTAAAAACGGGCGTTTGCGCAAAGACCAGCGGCGTAGCGATCCGGCATGCCTTTCGCTCAGGTCGCCGATGCCACTTGTGCATAAACATTTCTTGTGGTTAGCGCAAGCGGCTTTTGTGGGAGCGGCCTTGCGTCGCGAATGGGCTGCAAAGCAGCCCCGGCGATTTCAGAGATTGTGCCGAAAACGGGGGCCGCTTTGCGGCCCTTTCGCGACGCAAGGCCGCTCCCACAAATGACCGCGTCAATGCCTAATGCGCCTTACCCTTGGCGATCTCGATATCGTTCATCAGCGCCTTGGCCATGTCGCACAGGTAATCGGCTGCCCCCAGGAATTTATGGTCGTCCTCCATATCGCCCTCGCGCACCAGGTGCTTGATGTAGCCCATCAGGATCGAGACATGCTCGTAGGCCGCGTCGACGGGGACGCCGGGCTCTACGCGTAGGAGATTGAGGGATGGGTTACCGGCTGCGAGGAAGGTTTCCACGCCTGCGGTTGTGATTGGTTTGGGGCTGTTGGGATCAGAATCGATCGTTTTCACTTTTCAAACTCCCTAGTTCAAAAGGAGTTGCCGTGTTCATTCTTTCTCACGGAACAAAGGCGGCAACCGTGCACGAGGTGAGAAACCGAGTGAACGTAGGAAGCTCGGCCAGACCAAGGTCTGCCCGCGCACAGTCGCCATTACGCAGCCGATACGTTCAAAGTCGGGTTCTCACACCCGGTCGCCAGAGCGACCCGAAAACGGTATCCGTGAGCCACTTCCCCGACAACAGCGTTACTTCGGCGGCGCGCGTAGGATACTTCCGAAGCATCCAAACCCTGAAGCTTTTGACCCCATGGTTCAGAATTCCCTTACACAGATAACCCGGCTTACCCGCCCCCTTGTAGGAGCGGGTTCACCCGCGAAGAGGCCATACCAGACAACACAAGGCTAATGCTCCACCCCCGCAACGGTGTATCATCCGCCCCCCAAATCATTAAAAAGTGACGTCGCGCGCTGCCCGCCAGCCCCGCGACCTTCTGGCGTTGCGCCAGAACCGACAATGGACCACCGGACCTGAGCATCGTGACCCGAGCCAACCCCCTCGCCCTGCTGACCTTCGCCCTGGCCCTGACCGGCTGCGCCGGCGGTACCTCGCCCCACCCCAACAGCAACCTGGGCTGGAACCACCCCGGCATGCAACTGGGCGGCGACAAAGGCCTGCCCCTGCGCACAGAAGCCCCATGCCGCAAGCGCGGCTGCGACAACGACAAGCTGTTTTTCAACCCGGGTAAAAGCGAGCCTAGCGTCACCACCATGCACCGCGGCTGGTAGGAAAATTCTTCTTTTAGGCCGGTGACTTAGGTCTTTTGCGAACATTCGCAAGGAAGTGGTTTACAGGCGCCAAACGATCGCTATAATGACGCCCCATTGCCGGTATAGCTCAGATGGTAGAGCAACTGACTTGTAATCAGTAGGTCCCGGGTTCGATTCCTGGTGCCGGCACCATATAAATCAAGGGCTTGCAGTGATGCAGGCCCTTTTTTTTGGCTTTGCACGTACCAACGCACGTACCAAGGCGAGTGGCCTGCCATGAAAAATGCAGAGATCCTGGACACAGCCCGCAGTGATTTCATCACCCAGCACGGGGAGATGTTCGACAAGCATTTCCCGGCAGATTTGGACGAAGAGGCGATGATTCTCAAAGCCCATTTGTTGCTCGAAGGTGCGCTGCGGGACTTCTGCCACCGATCTGTGCTTCAGCCGTCGCATTTGCGAGGTGCCAGGTTTCAGTTTCACCAGGTACTCAGTTTGGCCCAGGCGCTCTCCGTAGAGACGTTCAACGACTACGCGCAACCAATGTGGGCTGTTGCCAAAAAGCTCAACAAACTACGCAACGCCATGGCTCACGAGCTTGAGCCTGATCCGCTAGAAATTGAGGGCCATAAGCAGTCGATTATCGCCCTGGTGAACCAGCAGCACGACTCTGATGACAAGCCCGGCCTGCGCCGGAGCCTTGAGTTCATGTTCGGATCGTTCAATGCCTTTTTGCAGATAAACCTCCTGCTGCGAGAGAGCGGAAGCGAAAAGAACATCATTGACTAGACGCGTGCGCGTGCACCCGTGTCTAGGGTTCTACTTTCAAGGTAGTGGCATGCCTAAAAAAGAGTAACCTGAGTAATCCTGACCGTTTTCTCGCCCGCAGCCCTTGATTTCCGCGACCTTTAGGCCGCTCCGAAAAATAATTTTTAAGTAACCTATAAGTAATCAGATTACTCTTTATTTGAGTGATATTTTGTCTCGCTGAAAGCCTTTAAAATCATTGGCCTAGCGAAAAATTACCTTTTCAATTAACTTTCCACTACCTCTCTTTGTAATCAGCGAAGCCCAGTAAATACGGGGTCCTCAGTACCTCACCTCCCCTCGATTACGCTTGTTACTCTTTTGTCGAGACTACCCCCCTACCTCTGCCAAGCAATGCTTCAGAATCAGCTCTGCGCCGTCGCGATCCCCTCTTCGGTGCAGGGATTCGCAGAAGATCTTGAGCGGCAATTCTCCCCAACAGCCCAACAGACTGGCCTGTTCAGAACCTGCGCAGGGGTGCGGAAATTCCGACACGTTTAGCCCGCAGGCGTGGCGGGGGGACGAGGGCGCGCGCCGGGGTCAAAACAGGCTGATAACTGAAGAGATGTGTAGATTTTTTCGGAAGGCAGTTAACCTACGGGCCTTTCAACTGAGGGAGTCGCGACGATGGATGTGGTGATACCAGCGCTGGGTCTGGAAGCTTTCAACTGCCCGAAGTGTGGTGCCTTCGCCCACATGAAGTGGAGCGATCTGTCGTTTTACGGAACCATGAATCGCACCGGGTTACGTTCGGCATCTTGTGCAAAGTGTTCAAAAGAAAGCATTTGGTTGGTCGAGGCCGGTCGAATGATTTTGCCGAGCAGGGGAACTGCTCCACTTCCAGTGCCTGATATGCCGGCTGATGTGCGAAAGGATTATGAGGAGGCTGCTGATATCTTCAGCCGTTCACCACGTGCTGCGGCAGCCCTCCTTCGTCTCGGTTTGCAGAAACTGTGCGTTCACCTTGGTGAGAAAGGTGAAAAGATCGATGTCGATATTAGGGAGCTTGCTCGAAAAAATGTGCTTCCTCAGCTGCTCATTAAGGTGGCCGACACTGTAAGGATCACAGGAAACAACGCGGTTCACCCTGGCGAGATGGCCGCCGAAGACGTTGACCTAGTGGCATCTAAAATGTTCTTGATGCTTAACCTTATCGTAAGTAAGGGTATAACCGAACCGAAGGAACTGGCTGCTCTTTATAATATGGTTCCAGAAGGGGCTAGGACCGCAGCCGAAGAGAAAGATGCGAAGGCGCGCGACAAAGCGCCATCTGCGAACTGAAATCACGCGCATATGAGCAATGAATAAGCCGCCCAAGGGCGGCTTTTCTGTTTTCGGTTTCTCAGTTCACGTTGCCGGCGGGAACCTCATACGGCTGGAACCGGATCACCTCTTCACCAAGCCACTCATTGATCTGCAACAGCCTGGCCTGTTCCGGCTCCAGCTCGTTCATCGCCCAAACCTGAGTTGCGTCACGAACCGAACCGAAGCCGCCCGCGTTCTGCGGCACCACCCCCATCAGCTGGGGCGGTATACGCAGCATCGCCAACTGGTCGTCGCGACTGATGTTCTTGATTGCGCCGAAATCATCCTCCGCCGCCACCTCGCTGATCGGGATCAGCTGAATGCCGTCCTTCTTACCGTTGGGCGCGTACATGAACAGGTTGCGGAAGTTGCCTGGGCCCTTGCTGCTTTTCATTGCCGTGCGCAGGTCATCGACAAAATCTTCGTTCTGGGCTGCGTCGGTCATGTACAGGATGAAGCCCGCATGGCTCCCATTCTGGTAATACTTCCGGCGGAACAACGTGGCCGACTCATTGAGCAGCGCGGCCTGCAGCGCCGGCAGCCGTTTACTTTGACAGCCGCTGGAGCGGCGCCTGGTACACCACCTGGCGAGATGAGGGCGGTAATCGCAAGCGGACGAACATCGCCGGGCCAACTGCAACGTTGGCCGAACTGCACCGAATCATGGAGGAGAGGAACGGCATCGATCGGGAAAGCCTCAACCACCTGTGCGAGGAGTTCCACAAAAGCACGCAGTTCAAAAAACTGGCGAAGAAGACCCAAGAAGACTACGAGTACAGCCGTAATGTGCTGGTGGCCATTCCAACGAAGCTGCAGAAACCCCTGGGCGACCTGTCTGTGCGTAAATTCACATCGGCATTGGTGCAACGCCTGGTCGATCGGATCGCAGACGAAGGCACACCGTCCAAGGCCGCGCACGTACTGCGATACCTTCGACGCGTGATGCAGTGGGGGCGCAACCGCGGCTACCTGGAAATCAACGTGGCCCTGGGCATTGAGGCGCCGGCAGAACGCAAGCAGCGCCGCCTGCCGAGCCCCAATATTATGGCCGCACTCATTGCCCGCGCCCACGAGAAAGGCCAGCTCACGCGTGGCCAACGTGGTTCATGCCCGGCATACCTGGGTTATGTCATGGAGCTGGCCTACCTGTGCCGGCTGCGAGGCATTGAGGCTGTCACTCTGACCGACGCAAACGAACTGGAAGAGGGCGTACAAACCAACAGACGCAAGGGCAGCCGCGACAACGTGGTGCGCTGGACTGCCAAGCTTCGGTCGGCCTGGGAGGGTGCCAAGGCTTACCGGCAACGAGTCTGGACTACCCAAGCCTTTCCGGTACCGGTGGCCGCAGACCGCCGGTTCATCATTGTGGCAGCCCATGGCGGCGCGCTGCAGAAGTCCAGCCTGGACACAACCTGGCAGCGCTTCATCACAAAGGCGATCAAGGACGGGGTCCTCACAGACGATCAGCGCTTCGCGCTACACGACCTGAAACGCCGGGGCATCACAGATACCCCTGGGGATCGCAAACAGAAGCAGGACGCCAGCGGCCACCGCGACGAGTCCATGCTCGATATTTACGATTTCAGCCTACCCCTCGTGCACCCGTCAGGGGACTGAATAAACGTGCGGCGCAAACAGCGCCGCGCCGGCCTCATGCCGCCAGTACCCTGCGCAGCATAGCCTCAGCTTCTACGTCATCCCGGCAGTGATAGACCTGCCGGGCCATTTCTCGCATAGAAACACCAGGTGCGATTTCCGCGTCCCCGTCTGCAAGGTCTACATTCGCAAGCTCTTCTTGCGTGGGCAGGCTGCGCCCAAATTCAACAATCACCCACACATCTGCCGCATTGAAGGACAAGCCGGTCCGTGTTTCTAGAGCTGAGAGAATCGAGGCAATCTTCGCCGCACCTGCCCCGTACATCAGAGCGGCACCGAGCTTAGGACTCAAGCGGACGCCCAGTAACGGTTCACGATTGAAGAACGTGATATCGCAATAGGCCTCTGTCTCGGAGAGCCTCACGAGAGTCTGCAGCGTGTGTTGCTGGCGTACCGCATCGTCAGTGGTCATTTCTGAAGCCTCAGATTGGTGTCCGTCCGAATGTAGCCCGTCCTGTGAGCTGGTCAACCCTCAGTCCGTGCGTCCGCGTACCAACAGAAATTTGTATCAGTGAATTCGGCGCCTGCAGCTCACAGTTCACGTACCAGAAAACTACGTAACTACCTGATTTTTAAGCAGAGAGCATCTTTCTTGTAATCAGTAGGTCCCGGGTTCGATTCCTGGTGCAGGCACCATACGCAGTATCAAAAAAGGCTCACCGAAAGGTGGGCCTTTTTTGTTTTCCCCCCGCAGCGCCCAATCCCCTGCCTTACAGATGCCCTGAAGCCACCACGATCGGTGTAGGAGCTGGCTTGCCTGCGATGGGCTGCGCAGCAGCCCCAACCACCCCAAGCAGAAGCAATTCTCTGATCACCAGCCCAGCTCAAAAACAGACACACCCTCCAACACAAACGCTTTGACTCGCCAACCAATCCCCACTACGATTTATCGCAAATTTTAGATATTTCCGCCGAGGCAAGCCAATGGCGCTTCAATTCCACGAAAGCCCTTTCCACGCCACCCACGACGCAGATACCGCAAGCAAAATGGCCTTGAAAATGGACTTGTCCATTTTCATCACTGACTCCATCAAAAAAATGGGCCTCAAACAGCATGATGCCGCAGCCAAACTGAACGTAACCCAATCCCGCATATCCGAGCTTGCAAATGGCAAGATCGAGAAATTCACCTTGGACGCCATGATGGACATGCTGGACAA
Organism: Pseudomonas sp. KCJK9058; assembly: GCF_046230975.1. Classification (NCBI taxonomy): domain Bacteria; kingdom Pseudomonadati; phylum Pseudomonadota; class Gammaproteobacteria; order Pseudomonadales; family Pseudomonadaceae; genus Pseudomonas; species Pseudomonas sp. KCJK9058. The sequence continues at coordinate 5,165 of NZ_JBJJLR010000035.1, read as the reverse complement.
GCTAGGCTTTCGCACAACCCTGACCCTGCCCTCGAACGATGCCGGTTCACCGCCCCAGATCGTGATCACCCAAACGCCTGGCAGCTAAACCCTGTATCCCATTTTTCTCAGTTCTTGCTTCAACTCCTTCATCCGCTCTTCGGCGACCTGCATCGCGTGCCGGTCGGACCTGTTGGTCGTTTTTACGAACGAATGCAACACGACGACCATGTCTGCAAATTTGGCCACATACACGCATTGGACCAGTGCTGCCTCCACCCGCCCACCGGTAACGGTGTTCAGGAGGCCTGATCATGAGATGCCTTGCTCCTGGTCGTAAGGAGCCGCCAGTCCTGCGTAGGGGACAGTCCCCACAGGTCGCAGGGGCCTTGATCCCTGATAACACTCAGCATTCTTGGCGGGATGACGTGGGGGAAGACTACGAGTATCTAGGTGCGGACTTATAACTATGGCACTGGTAGGAAAACGGAATGGCCGATGACGGTCAGTATCTTGGCTATGCCGTCGAAAGCTGTTCGGTAGGAGCAATGAAGGCATTGTCAAAACGGCGTGTGATAGATGACAGGTATCCTCACACACCCGTCACAACCACTGCCGCTCGTCTGATCTAAAGCATGCGGAACGAAAGTTTAAGTTCACCTATCGGCCCCCTAGGGTTCTGGCCGTTTCCAGCCACCTGACTAAGGGCGGATGTATTTGGGTGCGGCCATGTGCCACCATGCTGGCAGCGCACAAGCATGGTAGGACCGTAGGCATGGAAAGGTATAGGAATAAAGGCGGGGACTCAGGCGTTGTCGGTTACGAGATTGGGCCAGGCTCAATCGTCGTAGCCTTCAAAGACGGCTGGAAATATCTCTATGACGGGACGCGGCCTGGCGCTGCCATCGTCTCTCAGCTACAGCAGCTGGCTCGATCTGGCCATGGTTTAAATAGCTATTTAACCAAGGTGGTAAAAGGTAGATTTGCCCGTAAGTTCAGATAGCTGCATACGCCTCCGGCCCTCACTCAATACAGTTTGGAGGTTGGGAGGAAGATTCTACGCTCGCCCGTTAGCCAAAGTTTAAGTGCCGCCACTGAAGGCCTCAAGCCGTGAAAGACAACTGATTAGGCGAAGTCAAGCTTCAGAAAATAAAATACAACAATGCAAGTGGAGAAAGCATGGTAAATCACAACAGGGAAGTAGTAACATCCCTTTTCAGAGAACGTAGCAAATTTGTTGTAATAGGATTAACAGGCCGAACCGGCTCAGGCTGCACTACCGCGGCAAATATCCTTGAAAGTCTCAACCCAAATTTCCCAGATCTAAATGCCGTCCAGTACAAAGGAAAAGCTTTTTTTGAACGCTTAAACGGTAGGCGATACGAGATACTTAAGAGCTATGCCGAACGGAACATCGTACAATTCTATTCAATAAAGGTAAGCGATTTAATATCAGCTTATTTGTTATCAATGGACACCGATGAGCTTCTTTCATTTATCATCGGAGCATTGGAGGCCCCTATTGACAATGCCAAATTAGTCGAAATCTTAGAAAACGGCTCCTACGGCAAAAACAAAATAAGAACCAAATTCGCACCTATAATGAGTAAACTATTGGATCACGAAGAGAAATTCGTGCTTCAAGACAAAGAAAAGGAAAAATTTATTTCTTTTTTACGACTCATGAGAAAATTTACAAACGACTTCAAAAGCGAGTTGAGGCAAATTGATAACGCACTTTATGTGTCGGTTTATCAATCAGCAGGGAATTCAATAAGAAAAATCGGATGTATCGACAAAGACTACAAGTCCGTCGATTTTATGCCCGCCAGCGTCTTCCATCTTCCCGAAACTATAAACAGGGTGATCAAAGGGATTAGGAGCATAAAAGAAAAGGCCCTGATAGTTATAGATGCAATTCGAAACCCCTATGAAGCCAGATTCTTCAAAGACCGTTATTCTGCATTCTATCTTGTGTCAATAAATGCTCCTGACGATGATCGTGCAGCTTATTTGCACAGCGTTCATAAGTTCACCTCTGATAAGCTTCGAGAAATTGATGACCATGAGTCAGGCAAAACCAAGATCACTCACGCCGACTTCATCAGCCAGAACGTTAAGCAATGCATTGAAATATCGGACATACATCTATTCAATCCAAGAGGCGAGCTTGACAATAATAATATACTAAAGGCCCAGCTGGCATGGTACGTAGCTTTAATGCTCCACCCTGGCCTTGTCTCACCAACATCAATGGAGAGGGTTATGCAAATTGCGTACTCTGCCAAAAGTAACTCGGGGTGCGTTTCTCGGCAGGTGGGGGCCGTAGTAACTGATGCAGATTACTCTGTCAAAGCTGTTGGGTGGAATGATGTAGCAAAAGGACAAATTCCGTGCTCGCTAAGGTCACTTAAGGGCTTGATGAACGATTTCGACGCCGTCGCCTATAGCAAATACGAGCGAACGAATTCTGAATTTAGACTAAGCGCAGGCAAAAAACTTATCAAGCTAGCTGACGCGTTAGAATCAACCGGTCAGAACCTATCTTACTGTTTCAAAGATATCCGGAACGGCTTGGAGAGCAGTGAGCGTACACGTGGCAACCAAGTACATACTAGATCTCTTCATGCCGAAGAGAATGCATTTTTGCAAATTGTGAAATATGGTGGCGCGGCGATTGAGGGCGGAAAGTTATTTACCACTGCCAGCCCTTGTGAACTTTGCGCAAAAAAAGCCTATCAATTGGGTTTGAGAGAAATTATTTTTATCGATCCATACCCTGGCATAGCGAATGATCACATATTAGAAGTCGGCGAGAATCCGCCTGAACTCTTACAATTCTACGGAGCCGTAGGCAAGGGCTACCATCAATTATATGACTCAGTTCTACCTTACAAAGACGAATTAGCATATATGGAATAATAATTAATCTACACATCGAACCTTTAAGCATAAAGGAGGCTGATTAATTTTTCGAAAATAAGCCAGCCCCTTTTCCCTACATCTAGACAACAACCCTCACCAAGAACAGATCATGGCCTTTCAAAAGAAAACCAAACAAAAAATAGCTTCCTATGTTCAAGCCCACCTCCCAGATGATGAGTATTATAAAAACTATTTTTGGTTCATTTCCGACACTGCGTTAAAAACACGTCTCGCAGACGAATTTAAAACTGCTAGGTATATCTACAAAGTACTGGAGGGGCTACAAGTTAAGGATGAGCTTTTGGTGGCTCAATGCAAGATCCAAATATTGCTTTACGCATCCATTTACGAGGCAGTTCTACACCACATACTGCTACAAGATTACGCATCGACACCTGAGGTTGTGAAGCTTACGACGTACGAACATAAGAAACGAATTAATGTTTCACAAGTTATCCTTGGGAAAATTCAAACACAATATAACCCTACCGGAGATATCTCAGTTTTCGAAAATGAGAAGCGCAGTGTAGATGAGCGAAAAATCGTATTTGAAGACAAAGCCGAAACGGCGAGGCAGTTGGGCCTCATCGATCTAAAGATTAAAGGCGTGATCTGCGATGTCTACAGCATGAGAAATGCGATTCACCTACATGCGGAAATACGCCGCGGTGTTACCTATGACCTTGAAGCTGCCCAAAAAGCGTACTGGCATCTCCAAGGGTTCGCCGCGCAGGTCGGCGATAAATTAAGTCAGGATGGGAAAGCCACTCGCCCTTTACCTTTAACGAAAGTTGGAAAAAACCCTATTCCAACGCGCCGTAAAAGCTGGCGAAGAAGAATTTTACACTGGCTCTCTCCACTGTTAACGCGATGAAATAAGTTGGTTAGGGTTTGGCTGTACTAAAGCGGGGTCGGGGATGCCGGGAGCGCCCACCAGTTGAGTAGGCGCTTTAGATTCCTGCTTTCGGCAGTCTGCTGCCTGTGGCCACGGGAGCTTTGGAAGGATTCCTGCCTATTCTCTACAGCGAGGATGATCTACAACGTTCAAATTCAAGAGGCTTACCATTCCGTCTGAGGCTCTGAATTATATGCAGACTGACGATGTGCTGACCTCTAGAAAATCCCAAGTTCGATTCCACCGAACGCCATAACTAGCTAATTTATTTGTAGTTCCTAGTTGGGGTACACCGAATTTTCCAGCGAATTCCAGACCCGCAGAAAACCTGGCCTCGCCCAAAGCTACCGTTCGTCTGGTGCCGCACCCTACGCAGTATCAAAAAGGGCTCACCGAAAGGTGGGCCTTTTCGGCTTTCAGCTACGGCGTACTCAAAGGTGTTCCGGCAACCCCCTCCGCGATGGTTTGCGTTCCGCCTGTTCTCCAACGTCGCGCAGAGAAGTGGATTCGCCAGTAAGTCGCGTCTTCTGTGGGAGCAGCCTTGCGCCGCGATGGGCCGCAAAGCGGCCCTGGCAATCTCAGACCGGAACAGCGAAACCTCAGCCCTCCCACAAGCGTCAGAAAGCCCTATCAGGCGGCTCTTTGCTCCAGGCTCTCCCAACCCAGGCAAGCCAGCGCCAATGTGCGTGGTACCGGTTCACGACCACTGCTGTAGCGGCTGATGCTGCGGGCGCTGACTCCCAGCGCTTCGGCTGCCTGGTCGAGCGTCATCCGGTGCCGCAAGCGCCAGCGAATGAAAACTCGGGTGTTTTCATCAGGTGCGTTCTGGGCAAGCGCGTCCAATAGCAGGGTATCCGCACCAATCTGAATATCCAGCGCTGGCCACTCCACCGACCATCCTCCGTCACCCAATACGACGCCTTCAAACGCTTTTCGCTTGGACAGTGGCGCCAATCCAGGATACGTCTTGAGCGCATCACTCATATCCAGGGTGAAATGCTGACCATTGGTAAAGGTTAGCTCAAGGCTAGCGCCCGATCGGGGCTGTACACCCTTCAGACGGGGACGTTTCATCGATGCCATTTCATCCACTCCTTCAACAAATCGGCCTGATTGGCCGCGACCCAGGCCAGGGCTTCTTGCACCACTTTCGCAGGTGCCCTGCCTTGGCTAACAGTCACAGATTCCAGACTGATCACCACATCCACCCCACCGCCCGTAAGGTGAACGTGGGGTGGTAGATGATCCCTTTCCCTTAGCTCGATGCGGTACTTGTCGCGAAATCGGTATTTGGTAGACATGGCATGATCGTATCGCCAATTTGGCGATACGGCAACCGACCGGCTGTGAAGTTACCCAGAGACCG
>NZ_JBJJLR010000034.1:0-60928 GCF_046230975.1 Pseudomonas sp. KCJK9058 | reverse complement strand
GGGCTTCGCTCCGAAAGGACCGATGCAGACACGGCGCGTAGCCTGACGCCGCCCCGAAAAAGCTTGACCGATCGATCAGAAAAAGGTGAAAAACGGTACACATTACAAATATTTATTTGTGTACAATCGTCCAGACCTGATCACTGCGGGACATCAGTGATCGGACCTGGACACGGGTCGGCGTACCAAAGTTGCGTTGCGGTAACCTTGCTGGTTATCAATACTGGCGCCGATTTTTCGACCAACAAGAACATCAAAACCGTGGAACCTTAGAATGAGCACAGCAATCAGTCCGACTGCTTATAACTATAAGGTCGTCCGCCAGTTCGCCATCATGACGGTGGTCTGGGGGATCCTTGGCATGGGCCTCGGCGTCTTCATCGCCTCGCAGCTGGTGTGGCCGCAGCTGAACCTGGACCTTCCCTGGACCAGCTTCGGCCGCCTGCGCCCGCTGCACACCAACCTGGTGATCTTCGCCTTCGGGGGCTGTGCGCTGTTCGGCACCAGCTACTACGTGGTGCAGCGCACCTGCCAGACCCGGCTGATCTCCGACAGCATGGCCGCCTTCACCTTCTGGGGTTGGCAAGCCGTGATCGTCGGCGCGCTGATCACCCTGCCGATGGGCTACACCACCACCAAGGAATACGCCGAGCTCGAGTGGCCGCTGGCGATCCTGCTGGCCATCGTCTGGGTTACCTACGGGCTGGTGTTCTTCGGCACCATCGTCAAGCGCAAGACCAAGCACATCTATGTCGGCAACTGGTTCTACGGTGCGTTCATCGTGGTCACCGCGATGCTGCACATCGTCAACCACATCTCGCTGCCGGTGAGCCTGTTCAAGTCGTACTCGGCCTACTCCGGCGCCACCGACGCGATGATCCAGTGGTGGTACGGCCACAACGCCGTGGGCTTCTTCCTCACCACCGGTTTCCTGGGGATGATGTACTACTTTGTGCCCAAGCAGGCCGAGCGGCCGATCTACTCGTATCGCTTGTCGATCGTGCACTTCTGGGCGCTGATCACCCTGTACATCTGGGCCGGCCCGCACCACCTGCACTACACCGCCCTGCCTGACTGGGCGCAGTCGCTGGGCATGGTAATGTCGATCATCCTGCTGGCGCCAAGCTGGGGCGGCATGATCAACGGCATGATGACCCTGTCGGGCGCCTGGCACAAACTGCGCACCGACCCGATCCTGCGCTTCCTGGTGGTGTCGCTGGCGTTCTACGGCATGTCCACTTTCGAAGGCCCGATGATGGCCATCAAGACCGTGAACTCACTGTCGCACTACACCGACTGGACCATCGGCCACGTCCACGCCGGCGCCCTCGGCTGGGTGGCAATGATTTCGATCGGCGCCGTGTACCACATGATCCCGAAACTCTACGGCCGCGAGCAGATGCACAGCATCGGCCTGATCAACGCGCACTTCTGGCTGGCCACCATCGGCACCGTACTGTACATCGCCTCGATGTGGGTCAACGGCATCACCCAGGGCCTGATGTGGCGCGCCATCAACGATGACGGCACCCTCACCTACTCCTTCGTCGAAGCCCTGCAGGCCAGCCACCCCGGCTACATCGTCCGCGCCCTGGGCGGTGCGTTCTTCGCCAGCGGCATGCTGCTGATGGCCTACAACGTGTTCCGTACCGTACGTGCCGCCAACCCGGCACAGGCTGAAGAGGCCGCCAAGATCGTCGTTGTGGGAGCGCACTGATGAAGCATGAAGCCGTCGAGAAGAACATAGGCCTGCTGGCCTTCTTCATGGTCATCGCCGTGAGCGTCGGTGGCCTGACCCAGATTGTCCCGCTGTTTTTCCAGGACGTCACCAACAAGCCGGTCGAGGGCATGAAGCCGCGCACCGCGCTGGAGCTGGAAGGCCGCGATATCTACATCCGCGAAGGCTGCGTAGGCTGCCACTCGCAGATGATCCGCCCGTTCCGTGCCGAAACCGAGCGGTACGGCCATTACTCGGTAGCCGGTGAAAGCGTGTGGGATCACCCGTTCCTGTGGGGCTCCAAGCGTACCGGGCCGGACCTGGCCCGCGTCGGCGGCCGCTACTCCGATGACTGGCACCGTGCGCACCTGTACAACCCGCGCAACGTGGTACCGGAATCGAAGATGCCGTCCTACCCGTGGCTGGTCGAGAACAAGCTCGACGGCAAAGACACCGCGAAGAAGATGGAAGTGCTGCGCACACTCGGCACCCCGTACACCGACGCCGACATTGCCGGCGCACGTGACGCGGTCAAGGGCAAGACCGAAATGGACGCCATCGTCGCGTACCTGCAGGGTCTTGGCACCATCATCAAGAGCAAACGGTGACGCTGATGGATATCGGGATGATTCGCGGCCTGGGCACCGTCGTGGTGATGGTGGCCTTCGTGGGCCTGGCGCTGTGGGTGTTCAACCCACGGCGTAAAAAGGACTTCGACGAAGCGACCCAACTGCCCTTCGCGGATGACCCCGAGGCCACTCGGCACGTCGAGCAAGCAAAAGCTTCTGGGAGCAAACAACAATGACAACCTTCTGGAGTCTGTACGTTACCGTCCTGACCCTGGGCACCATCTTCTCGTTGACCTGGCTGCTGCTGTCGACCCGCAAGGGCCAGCGCGAAGAGGTTACCGACGAAACCGTCGGGCATGCCTTCGATGGCATCGAGGAATACGACAACCCGCTGCCGAAATGGTGGTTCTGGCTGTTCGTCGGCACCATCATCTTTGCCCTCGGCTACCTGGTGCTGTACCCGGGCCTGGGCAACTGGAAAGGCGTCCTGCCGGGCTATTCGTACCTGGATAACGACAAGCAGACCGAGTTTTCCAACGGCCAGCCGGGCTGGACCGGCGTGCACGAATGGGAAAAGGAAATGGCCAAGGCCGACGCCCGCTTCGGGCCGATCTTCGCCAAGTTCGCGGCGATGCCGATCGAAGACGTAGCCAAGGACCCACAGGCATTGAAAATGGGTGCGCGGCTGTTCGCCTCCAACTGTTCGGTGTGCCACGGCTCCGACGCCAAGGGCGCCTTCGGCTTCCCCAACCTGACCGACAACGACTGGCGCTGGGGCGGCGAACCGGACACCATCAAGACCACCATCATGGGCGGTCGCCATGGCGTAATGCCGGCCTGGGCCGAAGTGATCGGTGACCAGGGCGTGGCCGACGTGGCTGCGTTCGTGGTCAGCAAACTCGATGGCCGCACATTGCCTGAGGGGGCTAAGGCCGATGTGGAGAACGGGCAGAAGATCTTCGCAGCCAACTGCGTCGCCTGCCACGGGCCGGAAGGCAAAGGCACGCCCGCCATGGGCGCACCGAACCTGACCCACCCGCAGGCGTTCATCTACGGCTCGAGCTTTGCCCAATTGCAGCAGACCATTCGTTATGGCCGCCAGGGGCAGATGCCGGCCCAGGAACAGCTGCAGGGCAACGACAAGGTGCACTTGCTGGCGGCTTATGTGTACAGCCTGTCGCACCAGGCTGAGCCGGCCAAGGCTGAGTAAGGCAGGCCTGGCCTCTTCGCGGGTAAACCCGCTCCTACACAGGATCCTTGTAGGAGCGGGTTTACCCGCGAAGAGGCCGGTACTGGCACAGCATTTCTCGCAGGCTGATGACCTGGATCAATTGACACCCGCCATAACACGTTTCATACCACGAACCCAACGCGACTAAAGGTCGCAGTGCGATCCCATACCGCCCTCAGCGGCGTATCATGGACCGCAGAGCGCTAGCAGATTGCGCGAGACTGCGGCCCGCACGCACAGGCCGCGGCGTTTCTCCACTGCCGTGGGACTTGATGATGAGCAAGCAAATTCCGGTACATGATGTCACCCCGCCTGCCAGCAAAGGGAAGGATTCCGTCGACCTCTACGCTTCCCGGGAAAAGATCTACACCCGCGCCTTCACCGGCCTGTTCCGTCGCCTGCGCATGGTCGGGGGTGCCGCACTGTTCCTGCTGTACTTCGGCACCGTGTGGCTGAACTGGGGAGGGCACCAGGCCGTGTGGTGGAACCTGCCCGAACGCAAGTTCTACATCTTCGGCGCCACCATCTGGCCGCAAGACTTCATCCTGCTCTCGGGCATTCTCATCGTCGCCGCCTTCGGCCTGTTCTTCATCACTGTGTTCGCCGGCCGGGTGTGGTGCGGCTACACCTGCCCGCAAAGCGTGTGGACCTGGATTTTCATGTGGTGCGAAAAGGTCACCGAGGGTGACCGCAACCAGCGCATGAAGCTCGACAAAGCCCCCATGAGCGGCAACAAGTTCCTGCGCAAATTCGCCAAGCACAGCCTGTGGCTGCTGATCGGCTTTGTCACCGGCATGACCTTTGTCGGCTACTTTTCGCCGATCCGTGAGCTGGTGGTCGAATTCTTCACTGGACAGGCCGATGGCTGGGCCTACTTCTGGGTCGGTTTCTTCACCCTCGCCACCTACGGCAACGCCGGCTGGCTACGCGAACAGGTGTGCGTGTACATGTGCCCCTATGCCCGCTTCCAGAGCGTGATGTTCGACAAGGACACGCTGATCGTGTCCTACGACCCACGCCGTGGCGAAACCCGCGGCCCGCGCAAGAAAGATACCGACTACAAAGCCCAGGGCCTGGGTGACTGCATCGACTGCACCATGTGCGTGCAGGTCTGCCCGACCGGCATCGACATCCGTGACGGCCTGCAGATCGAGTGCATCGGCTGCGCCGCCTGTATCGACGCCTGCGACAGCATCATGGACAAGATGAACTACCCCAAAGGCCTGATCAGCTACACCACCGAACACAACCTGTCCGGGCAGAAGACCCACCTGCTGCGCCCGCGCCTGATCGGCTATGCCGTGGTACTGCTGGTAATGATGATCGGGCTGGCGACGGCCTTCGCCACCCGTTCGCTGGTCGGTTTCGACGTCAGCAAAGACCGCGTGCTGTACCGCGAAAACGCCCAGGGCCGGATCGAGAACGTGTACAGCCTGAAGGTAATGAACAAGGATCAGCGCGATCACGTCTACGTGCTGGACGCCGCCGGCCTGCCGGACCTCAAGCTCGAAGGCCAGCGCGAGATCCGCGTGGCCGCCGGTGACATCGTCAGCCTTCCCGTGCAGCTGTCGGTTGCCCCCGAGAAGCTGCCATCGACCACCAACGAAATCACCTTCATCCTCAAGAGCGCCGACGACAGCGACGCCCAGGTTGAAGCCAAGAGCCGTTTCATCGGCCCACAGATCCGCTAAGAGAGATAACGCACAATGCCTGCCGCCACCGCCGCCAGCCCCTGGTACAAGCACCTCTGGCCCTGGATCATCATCGGCATTCTCACCACCTCGGTGTGCCTGAGCCTGACCATGGTCAGCATCGCTGTGCACAACCCGGACAACCTGGTGAATGACAACTACTACGAGGCCGGCAAGGGCATCAACCGCTCGCTGGACCGCGAGCTGCTGGCGCAGCAGCTGGGCCTGAAAGCCAGCGTGCATCTGGACGAACTGACCGGCGAAGTGGACCTGCGCCTGACCGGTAGCAGTGGCCCGCAAAACCTGGAGCTGAACCTGATTTCGCCAACCCAGCCAGAGAAGGACCGCAAGGTGCTGCTGAGCCGTGTCGAAGCAGGGCGCTATGTGGGACAACTGGAGGACAAGGTCGACGGGCGGCGCTTTGTGGAACTGCTGGGCAGCGAAGGGGGCCAGGTGTGGCGCCTGTTCGAAGAGGAAAAAGTGGCGCATGGTGTGACCTTGCAGTTGGGTGACGAAGCCCTGCAAGGCGCCGAACACCAACAGTAGCAACACCGCAAATCCCTGTGGGAGCGGGCACGCCCGCGAATGCGATAGCTCAGGCAAAGGTATTTCCAGGTCTGACGCATTCGCGGGCGCGCCCGCTCCCACAGGGTTTCCTATCTGCCTGAGCAGTGTCTGCCCTATGACCCAACCGACCCCCTGCTACCACTGCGCCCTGCCCGTCCCCACTGGCAGCCGCTTCACCGCCGTGGTCCTCGGCCAGCCGCGGCAGTTCTGCTGCCCCGGTTGCCAGGCGGTGGCTGAGTCGATCGTCGCGGGTGGCCTGGAACATTACTACCAGCACCGCAGCGACAACAGCGCCAACCCCGAAGCCCTGCCCAAGCAACTGCAGGACGAACTGGCCCTGTACGACCGCAGCGACGTGCAGCAAACCTTCGTCCGCCACCAGGGCGAGCTGGCCGAAACCACCTTGCTTGTCGAGGGCATCAGCTGCGCCGCCTGCGGCTGGCTGATCGAAAAGCACTTGCGCAACCTGCCCGGTGTCGCCGAAGCCCGGTTGAACCTGTCCAACCACCGCTTGGCGCTGAACTGGGACGACAAGCAGCTGCCGCTGTCGCGCCTGCTCGCCGAACTTCGCCAGATCGGCTACGCCGCCCACCCCTACCAGCCTGACCAGGCCGCCGAGCAATTGGCCCGGGAAAACCGCAGCGCCCTACGCCGCCTGGGCGTGGCCGGGCTGCTGTGGTTCCAGGCGATGATGGCGACCATGGCCACTTGGCCGGAATTCAACATCGACCTGACACCCGAGTTGCACACGATCCTGCGCTGGGTGGCGCTGTTCCTGACCATTCCCATCGTGTTCTACAGCTGCGCGCCCTTCTTCAAGGGCGCGGCGCGCGACTTGCGAACGCGCCACCTGACCATGGACGTTTCGGTGTCGCTGGCCATTGGCCTGGCGTTCGGCGCCGGCATCTGGACAGCCATCACTGGCAGCGGTGAGCTTTATTTCGACACGGTGGGCATGTTCGCCCTGTTCCTGCTGACCGGCCGCTACCTGGAGCGCCGCGCCCGCGAGCGCACAGCGGCGGCCACTGCGCAGTTGGTCAACCTGCTGCCCGCCTCATGCCTGCGCCTGGACGCCATCGGGCGCAGCGAACGCATCCTGCTCAGCGAGTTACAGTGCGGCGACATCGTGCAGGTGCTGCCCGGCGCGGTCATCCCTGCCGACGGGCGCATCGTCGAGGGCCGCTCCAGCGTCGACGAATCGCTGCTGACCGGCGAGTATCTGCCGCAACCACGCCGGGTGGGTGAGCGGGTCACTGGCGGTACGCTGAACGTCGAAAGCGCGCTGAATGTGGAAGTGGAAGCCCTCGGCCATGATTCACGCTTGTCGGCCATCGTCCGCCTGCTGGAACGCGCCCAGACCGAAAAACCGCGCCTGGCGGAAATCGCCGATCGCGCCTCGCAGTGGTTCCTGCTGTTCTCGCTACTGGCCTCGGTAGCCATCGGCCTGTGGTGGTGGCACCTGGATCCGGCACGGGCGTTCTGGATCGTGCTGGCCATGCTCGTGGCCACCTGCCCTTGTGCCCTGTCTTTGGCTACGCCAACCGCATTGACCGCCGCCACCGGAACCCTGCACAAGCTTGGCCTGCTGGTCACCCGCGGCCACGTGCTGGAGGGCTTGAACCACATTGACACGGTGATTTTCGACAAGACCGGCACACTGACCGAAGGCCGCCTGACCTTGCGCAGCATCCGCCCGCTCGGCAGCCAAGCCGCCGACCGCTGCCTGGCCCTGGCCGCGGCGCTGGAAAACCGCTCCGAACACCCCATCGCTCGCGCCTTTGGTCGTACCGCCACGCCTGCCGATGACGTACAGAGCGTACCCGGCCTGGGCCTGGAGGGGCTGGTCGACGGCCAGCGCCTGCGCATTGGTCAGGCTACCTTCGTCTGCGCCTTGAGTGGTGCGGAAATCCCCGCTGTGCCCGAGCCTCGCGGCCAGTGGCTGCTGCTGGGCGACCGCCAGGGGCCACTGGCCTGGTTCGGCCTGGATGACCGTCTGCGCGACGATGCCCCGGCCCTGCTCGCTGCCTGCAAGGCGCGCGGCTGGCACACCCTGCTGCTGTCGGGCGACAGCTCGCCGATGGTTGCCGAAGTGGCCGCGCAGCTGGGTATCGAGCAGGCCATTGGCGGCCTGCGCCCGGATGACAAACTGGACCGCCTGAAAGCCCTGCAGGCTGACGGGCGCAAGGTGCTGATGCTCGGCGACGGGGTCAACGATGTACCGGTACTGGCCGCCGCCGATATCAGCATCGCCATGGGCAGCGCCACCGACCTGGCCAAGACCAGTGCCGACGCCGTCTTGCTGTCCAACCGCCTGCAAGCGCTGGTGCAGGCGTTCGAGCTGGCCCGCCGCACCCGCCGCAACATCCTCGAGAACCTGCTGTGGGCGACCCTGTATAATGGCCTGATGTTGCCGTTCGCCGCGCTCGGCTGGATCACGCCGGTGTGGGCCGCCATCGGCATGTCGGTCAGCTCGCTGATCGTGGTGCTCAATGCCTTGCGCCTGACCCGTATGCCAGTGGCCTCGGGCCCGCTGCCCCACGAAGCCCCTTTACCCGGGAGGAAGTCGCCATGCCCGCCCTCTATGTCATGATCCCGGCAGCCCTGCTGCTGGTCGGCGTGGCCGTGTACATCTTCTTCTGGGCGGTCGACAGCGGTCAGTACGATGACCTTGAAGGCCCCGCCCACAGCATACTGTTCGACGATCAGGACCCGCGCCACCAGGCGGCAGTGAAGCTTGACGATGCCCCGGCCGACACCGACAAGGAACCACCGCCCCGTGCCTGACCTGCTTGCACTGCTGGGCTCGGCACTGGTCCTTGGCCTGCTAGGGGGCGGTCACTGCCTGGGCATGTGCGGTGGCCTGATGGGCGCACTGACCTTGGCCATCCCCCCCGAACAACGCGGCAAGCGCCTGCGCCTGTTGCTGGCGTACAACCTGGGGCGCATTTTCAGCTATGCCTGCGCCGGCCTGTTGCTGGGCCTGGCAGGCTGGGCCGTGGCCAGCAGCCCGGCAGCGCTGGCGCTGCGGGTGGCTGCAGCGCTGCTGCTGATTGCCATGGGCCTGTACCTGGCCGGCTGGTGGAGCGGGCTGACCCGTATCGAGGCGCTGGGCCGCGGGTTGTGGCGGCATATCCAGCCGATGGCGTCGCGCTTGCTGCCGGTGTCCAGCCTGCCCCGGGCGTTGCTGCTGGGCGCCTTGTGGGGCTGGCTGCCGTGCGGTTTGGTGTACAGCACCCTGCTGTGGGCCGCCAGCCAGGGCAACGCCGGGTACAGCGCGGTATTGATGCTCGCGTTCGGGTTGGGCACCTGGCCGGTGTTGCTGGCAACCGGGCTGGCTGCCGAACGGGTAAACGCCCTGTTGCGGCGACGCAGCGTGCGCGTGGCGGGCGGTGTGCTGGTGATGCTATTCGGTATCTGGACCCTGCCGGGCCCACACCAGCACTGGCTGATGGGGCATTGACGGGGGCTGCAAAGCAGCCCCAATGCCCTTGATACAAATCAACACAGTTTCCTACAGACGGCCATAGACTCCGGTGCACTGCTGCTCTTTCCGGGGACTACCCTCATGCTCGACGACCTCCGTTGGGATACCGACCTGATCCGCCGCTACGATCTCGCCGGGCCACGCTACACCTCTTACCCAACCGCCGTGCAACTGCACAGCGAGGTGGGTTCGTTCGACCTGCTCAACGCCCTGCGCGAGAGCCGACGGGCCGTGCGCCCGCTGTCGCTGTACGTGCATGTGCCGTTCTGCGCCAACATCTGCTACTACTGCGCCTGCAACAAGGTCATCACCAAAGACCGTGCGCGCGCTGCGCCCTACCTGCAGCGCCTGGAGCAGGAAATCCAGCTGATCGCCTGCCACCTGGACCCTAAACAACGTGTTGAACAGCTGCATTTTGGCGGCGGCACACCGACCTTCCTCAGCCATGTGGAACTGCGCCAGCTGATGGCCACCCTGCGCCAGCACTTCCACCTGCTGGACGACGATTCCGGCGACTACGGCATCGAGATCGACCCTCGCGAAGCCGACTGGTCGACCATGGGCCTGCTTCGCGAACTGGGCTTCAACCGCGTCAGCCTGGGTGTACAGGACCTCGACCCGGCCGTGCAGCGCGCGATCAACCGCCTGCAGAGCCTGGAACAGACCCGCACCTTGATCGAGGCTGCGCGCACGCTGCAGTTTCGCTCGGTCAACCTCGACCTGATCTACGGCCTGCCCAAGCAAACCCCGGAAGGCTTTGCCCGCACCGTGGAAGAAGTGATCCGCCTGCAGCCCGACCGCCTGTCGGTGTTCAACTATGCCCACCTTCCCGAGCGCTTCATGCCGCAACGGCGCATCGACAGCAACGATCTGCCCAGCGCGGCCGCCAAGCTGGAGATGCTGCACGCCACCATCGACCAACTGACCGCCGCCGGTTACCGCTACATCGGCATGGACCACTTCGCCCTGCCCGACGACGAACTGGCCATTGCCCAGGAAGAAGGCACCTTGCAGCGCAACTTCCAGGGCTACACCACCCACGGGCACTGCGACCTGATTGGCCTGGGCGTGTCGGCGATCAGCCAGATCGGCGACCTGTACTGCCAGAACAGCAGTGACCTCAACACCTACCAGGACAGCCTGTCCAACGCCCAGCTGGCCACCCAGCGCGGCTTGCTGTGCAACCACGACGACCGCATACGCCGGGCAGTGATCCAGCAACTGATCTGCCATTTCGAGCTGGATTTCGAACCCATCGAACAGGCTTTCACCCTGGATTTTCGCGGTTACTTCAACGCCCTCTGGCCCGAGCTGCTGACCTTGCAGCGCGACGGCCTGATCAGCCTGGACGACAAGGGCATTCGCATCCTGCCCGCCGGCCGGCTGCTGGCGCGCTCGGTATGCATGGTGTTCGACGCCTATCTGGCGATGCACAACCGCCAGCGTTTTTCGCGAGTGATCTGAAAAACAAGGCGTTCAACCGCATGGACAAGCTTCCTTGTCAGGCACACTATGAGCACACAAGGACTCCCGGCAGGCCACCTGCCGGGGTTTCGCCAGCGCGCACCATCACCGCGCACACTGGCCTACACCCTGTGTCGTGAGTTACCCTTACGACTTATGTGTGCTTTCCCACAAGGATCGATTCAAATGTCCGAGCCAGTCAAACTGCGCCCACACAACCAGGCCCATTGCAAGGATTGCAGCCTGGCCCCCCTGTGCCTGCCTCTTTCGCTGAACCTGGAAGACATGGACGCACTGGATGAAATCGTCAAACGCGGGCGGCCGCTCAAGAAAGGCGAGTTTCTGTTCCGCCAGGGTGACAGTTTTGGCTCGGTCTACGCAGTACGGTCCGGGGCCCTGAAAACCTTCAGCCTCAGCGACAGCGGCGAAGAGCAGATCACAGGCTTTCACCTGCCCAGCGAACTGGTCGGCCTGTCAGGCATGGATACCGAGGCCTACCCGGTATCGGCCCAGGCCCAGGAAACCACTTCGGTGTGTGAAATCCCCTTCGAGCGGCTGGACGAGCTGTCGGTACAACTGCCACAGCTACGCCGCCAGCTGATGCGGGTAATGAGCCGCGAAATCCGCGACGACCAGCAAATGATGCTGCTGCTGTCGAAAAAAACCGCGGACGAGCGCATTGCCACTTTCCTGGTCAACCTGTCGGCGCGCTTCCGCGCCCGCGGCTATTCGGCCAATCAGTTCCGCCTGAGCATGTCGCGCAACGAAATCGGCAATTACCTTGGCCTGGCGGTAGAAACCGTGTCGCGGGTGTTCACCCGCTTCCAGCAGAACGGCCTGCTGCGCGCCGAGGGCAAGGAAGTGCACATCCTCGACCCGATCCAGCTGTGCGCGCTGGCCGGTGGTGCAATCGAGGCCTGACGCTGGTCTTTAGCGGGTATACTTGGGCATTCGTTTTCCCAGGATACCCGCAACAATGCACAGCGAAGCCTTCGACCTCAAAGCCCTGATCCGCCCGGTAGTGGACTTCCCCAAACCGGGTGTGATCTTCCGCGACATTACCCCGTTGTTCCAGTCGCCACGCGGGCTGCGCTATGTGGCCGATCAGTTCATCGAGCGCTATGTCGAGGCTGAGTTCAGCCACATCGGCGCCATGGACGCGCGGGGTTTCCTGATCGGCTCGATCATCGCCCACCAGCTGAACAAGCCGCTGATCCTGTTCCGCAAGCAGGGCAAGCTGCCGGCTGACGTGTTGAGCGAGGGTTACCAGACCGAGTACGGCGAGGCCTTCCTGGAAGTGCATGCCGACAGCCTGTGTGAAGGCGACTCGGTGCTGATCTTCGATGACCTGATTGCTACTGGCGGTACGCTGCTGGCGGCGGCCAACCTGGTGCGTCGTACTGGGGCGCAGGTGTTCGAGGCGGCGGCGATCATCGACCTGCCGGAACTGGACGGGTCGCGTCGGTTGCAGGCGGCCGGGGTGCCTACCTTCTGCCTGACCGAGTTTTCCCTCAGCGAGTACTGAGTTGGCTTTTGGGGCTGCTTTGCAGCCCATTCGCGGGTAAACCCGCTCCTACGAAGGCCGCGTATTTTTTGTAGGCGCGGGTTTACCCGCGAATGGGTCGCCAAGCGACCCCAATGAATCAGAGCGAAATGGGCCGGCGCCCTGCAAAGGCATGGGCCAAGGTACCACCGTCCACCATCTCCAACTCACCGCCCAGCGGCACACCATGGGCAATGCGAGACGCCACCAAGCCTTTCTCGCTCAGCAACTGGGCAATGTAATGCGCCGTCGCCTCCCCCTCCACCGTCGGGTTGGTCGCCAGGATCACCTCGGTAAAGGTGCCCTGCTCTTCGATCCGCGCCATCAGCTGCGGAATACCGATCGCCTCAGGCCCCAGGCCATCCAACGGCGACAGGTGCCCCTTGAGCACGAAGTAACGGCCACGGTAGCCCGTCTGCTCCACCGCATACACATCGGTCGGCCCTTCGACCACGCACAGCTGGGTGTCGTCACGGCGCGGGTCGGCGCACTGCGGGCACAGTTCCTGCTCGGTGAGGGTGCGACACTGGCGGCAATGCCCTACCCCTTCCATGGCCTGGGTCAAGGCCTGAGCCAGGCGAAGCCCGCCACTGCGGTCGCGCTCGAGCAGTTGCAGGGCCATGCGCTGGGCGGTTTTCTGGCCAACGCCTGGCAAGATGCGCAGGCCGTCGATCAGTTGGCGGATGAGAGGGCTGAAGCTCATGGGAAAGGCCTGACAATTCAATAAGAGGCGGTTTATACCCAGCGGGGGCGGTGGCGTCAAATCAGGTCACCCCAAGTCTACGCGGCCTGCAGTTTTATGAGAGCAACTGCCTTGCACAAAACTGGAAAGCTAGTGTGATCACTGTGGGAGCGGGCAGGCCCGCGAAGCAGGCTGCACAGTGGATGGCACGGGCTTCGCCCGTGTTCGCGGGCATGCCCGCTCCCACAGTGATCGTGCAAAATTTCAACGTTCGAGCAAAACAGTTGTCCCGACACAAAAAAGCAGACCGCGTCTGGGTTGAAACCTACGCAAAAAAAACGCCGCTGATATCAGCGGCGTTTTTGAGCACCTCAATGCCTTAGAACGGCATCTTGAAGCCTGGCGGCAGCTGCATGCCGGCGGTCATGCCGCCCATCTTTTCCTGGCTGCTTTGCTCAACCTTGCGCACGGCGTCGTTCAGCGCAGCGGCAATGAGGTCCTCCAGAACTTCCTTGTCGTCTTCATCAGTCGACATCAGGCTCTGGTCGATGCTGACGCGCTTGACGTCGTGACGACCGGTCATCACCACGCTCACCAGACCGCCACCGGACTGACCGGTGACTTCGGCGTTGGCCAGTTCTTCCTGCATCTTCTGCATTTTTTCCTGCATCTGCTGGGCCTGCTTCATCAGGCCGGCCATGCCACCTTTCATCATGGGGTATACCTCGATTGGGTCATGTGATGCGGCCCGGCACCGGGCCAGCCGCATGGTTATCCGTTACTGGCCCTGACTGGCCAGGGCTTCTACAGGCTCAATAGTATCCTGCCGCACCTTGGCGCCGAACAACTTGATCATCTGCTGGATCAACGGATCCTGCTCGATCGACGCGACGGCGTCCTGCTGACGCTCGGCACGCTTGCGCGCTGCGGCCTGAGCCGGGGTTTCCTGCTCGGGCAGGATCAGCTCGATACGCAGGTTCACCGTGCGCCCCAAGTGCTGGTTGAGCGCTTCGTTCAGGCGCCGCTGCTGGGTGGCGTTGAACAACGCACCCTGGCCCGGGTCCAGATGCAGCAACCAGTCGTCGCCATCGGCGGCAATCAGCGTACAGTTTGCCGCGATGTTGCCTGTCATCCCGGACACAGGCAACTGTGGGAATAATTCCAGCCATTGCAAGGCCAGGCCGGTTGCCGGTTTGGCTGCCGGCAACGGTTCGGCAGCCGGTTTGGACACGTCTTCCTGAACATGTTCGGCCAATTCGTCCAGGTAGCTGAAACCTGCCGGATCGCTTTCGCCGCCGTAATAGTCTTCGTCAAGCGGCGGCTCATCGTCGCGCTCCATCCCCACGGCAGCGTAGGCAGACGGGTCGAAAGGCGGCTCGTCGTGTGCCGGGGCGGCCTGTGTGGGCGCCACCGAGGCAACAGGCTCGGGCGCAGGTGCCGGTTCAGGCGCGGGTTCGGCCGCTAACGGCGCGGGTGCAACGGCAGGCTCTTCCCACGGCAGGTCGACCACTTCGGCAACAGGCTCAGGTACGGAGATGGCCTCGGCTTCGGCCTTCAGCTCAACATCTGCCTCGGCCTCCGGTTCATGATCAGCCGTCGCGGGTGCAGGCACCTCCAGCTGCGGGGCTTGCGCTACAGGCTCCGCCGGCACAGCCGCAACAGGCGATGAAAGCGCGACCGGCGCCGCGGCTGCCACCTGCCCTGCAGGATCAGCTGTGGCCTGGCTGATCCCCGTTGGCTTTAGCACCGGCTTCGGTGCGTCGTCCGTGTCTGCCGGGCGGAACGCCAGCATGCGCAGCAGCACCATCTCGAAGCCACCGCGCGGGTCCGGCGCAAGGGGCAGGTCACGGCGGCCAATCAGGCCCATCTGATAATAGAACTGCACATCCTCGGCCGGCAGCGCCGAAGCCAGCGCCAATACCCGCTCGCGATCACCCTGGCCGTTGTCTACCGCTTCGGGCAGCGCCTGGGCAATGGCTACACGGTGCAGCACATTGAGCATTTCGGCCAGAACGCCCGACCAGTCCGGCCCTTGCTCGGCCAGGTTACGCACGGCCTCCAGCAAAGCCCTGGCATCGCCTTCGAGCAGTGCCTGCAAGACCCCATACACCTGGCCATGGTCGAGGCTACCCAACATGGCACGTACATCGGCGGCCAGTACCTTGCCTTCACCGAAGGCGATGGCCTGGTCGGTCAGGCTCATGGCATCACGCATGGAACCATCGGCCGCACGGCCCAGCAGCCACAGGGCATCTTCCTCGAACGGCACGTTCTCGGCGGCCAGTACGTGGCTGAGGTGCTCCACCACCCGCTCCGGGCTCATGTTCTTCAACGAGAACTGCAGGCAGCGCGACAGGATGGTGGCCGGCAGCTTCTGCGGATCGGTGGTGGCGAGGATGAACTTGACGTAGGGCGGTGGCTCTTCCAGCGTCTTGAGCAAGGCGTTGAACGAGTGGGTCGAGAGCATGTGCACTTCGTCGATCAGGTAGACCTTGAAGCGCCCACGGCTGGGGGCGTACTGCACGTTATCGAGCAGTTCGCGGGTGTCCTCGACCTTGGTACGGCTGGCGGCGTCGATCTCGATCAGGTCGACAAAACGGCCTTCATCGATTTCACGGCACACCGAACAGGTGCCACAGGGCGTGGAGGTGATGCCGGTTTCACAGTTCAGGCACTTGGCGATAATACGGGCGATGGTCGTCTTGCCCACGCCGCGGGTACCGGTGAACAAGTAGGCATGGTGCAGGCGCTGGTTGTCCAAGGCATTGATCAAGGCCTTGAGCACATGGGTCTGGCCGACCATTTCGCGGAACGAGCGCGGACGCCATTTTCGTGCAAGAACCTGATAACTCATCGAAAAACCATCGTAGCCTGATCGAGCGGAAGATCGCTAATGCTAGCGGAGCGGGGGCAAAATTGCACCCTGCGCAACTCGTCTAAGCTTGGAATGGCGCATTGTCCAGGGAGGATTGCCTTTGCGAAGACTGCTGGCCCTGTTACTGCTGTGGTCTACAAACAGCCTGGCGGACCAGCCGGTGCTGCGCTTTTCCGTCGCCGAGAGCTGGAGCATGCCGCTGGTACGCATCGAAGGCGATCAGCCAGTGGAGGGATTGCTTTACGACCTGATGCAAGCCGTTGCCAGACAAGTGGGCGCTCGCCCCGAGTTCCATGTCATGGCCCGCCTGCGCCTGGAGGAAGCCATGAGCAGCGGCGATATTGATGTGCGTTGCTACGTCAGCACCCAGTGGCTCAACGACCGCCCAAGGGATTTTGTGTGGAGTATCCCGCTGATTCATCAGCGCGACGTACTGGTTGGCCGCGCCGGCGACAGCACCCCGATACCCCCGGAGCAACTGCCACCCCAGGCGATCGGCACGGTACTGGGCTACACCTATTCAACCCTGCAACCATTGCTGGACCACGGCCAATTGCACCGTGAGGACAGCCGCAACCAGTTGCTGGTGCTGCAAAAGCTGCAGGCAGGCCGGTATCGCCATGCGGTGAGCAACCAGTTGTCGTTGCAGTGGTTCAACCAAGGGTTGCCAGAGGAGCAGCAATTGCAGGCGCTGACAGTGCTGGAGGAACAGGATTTGGGGTGCATGGTGCGCAACGATCCGGCGATACCGACACAAGGGCTGTTGCGGGCGTTGGTAAGAATGAAGCAGTCGGGGGAGATCGAGCGGATTTTGCAGCGGTATGGAGGGACGGGCGACCCGGACAGTATGTCTGTGGCCCGGCCCGAAATACCCAGCAAAATGCCGGCACACAGCCAGCGCAACTAACGCCCTGCTCATTTCGCGAACGCTTGCGCAAACACTGTGGGAGCGGGCTTGCCCGCGAACACCGGCATAGCCGGTGCCATCCACCGCGTTATATTCTTCGCGGGCATGCCCGCTCCCACAGCGTTGTGCGGCACACTCACAATCGCTATCACAAACTCAATGTCACCGGCCTTTACGTTCAAACGCCAAGCTGACAGCATCCGCCTGCCCCCAGGCAATCTGCATGGCCCGCAACCCATGCTCCAACAACTGCCGGGTTTCTTCGTCCTGAATACGCTCAAGCGCCCGCCGGCTATCGCTGTAGGCGAACATCAGGTAGTGGGAAACATTCATCAACGCGAACTCCATCGGGACGATGCCTTCGCTGATCGCGCGGGAAAGGGATTTGCCTTGGGGAAGATCGAAGACGTGGGGTGGATCGGGGACCAGTTTTTTCATGACAGCTCCGTGTTGGCTGTGTTGTCCCCTTCTGCTTCCACACATTAGGGTGGCAACTGTACGCGGGGTGGAAGACCAGGCACACGGTAGACCCGGCAGGTACGAATACCTCCCGCGCACAGCCGCCAAAAATGACAACTGTCCCATGTGCCACCCAGGCTTCCACACCCGATCGCTGAACTGACAGCGACCGCGAAAGCCTAGTGGGCGAGGTTGACCGGGACAATCAGACGGGAGTCGACGGAACACGTAGGATAATTCGCTATGCCTGCCTGACGTGTAGGGGCTTTCCTAGACTGTTATCAGACCTATCTTAAAGTGGGCGCTCTGATCATGTGCTTACTGTTATCGGGCTCCCTGTCTTCACACCAAAGCCCGTAAATACGCACTCAAGAACAACCCCACACCAAACACAAAATGCGTGGCCAGGCTCTTCAGACAGTTCCGCGCAGGTGTCGGCGTTCTGGACGCAAAGAACCCTGCCCCCATCGCCGGTTGCATGAGGCAAAACGGCGCCACGACTGTACCCACACCCACAACTACCGCAGGTAAAAGAGTTGGCGATCGCAACCAGCCCTCCCCTACGATCACAAGCAGCAGCATCGCGAAAAGCACGCCGGTGGCGTAGTGAATCACCCATCCCCACGCCAACTCATTTCGCACCGGTTCTGCTTTGGAAATCGCTTGGTGCGAAACACGCCCGCCTAGCAAGTGCCCCGCCCAACGCCCGACCATGGCAAAGTTCAGCGTTGCCACACCCAACCGCCTTAGCAGCAGCCCCCACAGGTCCATCACTACAGTGGCACCTATGCCAATCGGCAATGCAGCTAAAAACATCGCAGTAAACGTCATTGAACAAGCCCTCGAAAGTTGACGGTCCTTACCCATGCCGCGCAGCATAGAAGTTGAAGTCAACTTCAAGTCAAGGGCCCAAAATGGACATTGCCGACGTCGCCAAACGCACAGGCGTACCCGCATCGACACTGCGTTACTACGAGAAGAAAGGCTTGCTCAAGTCGCTGGCCGGGCGCGGCCAGCGACGACAGTTTGCAGCCGACGTGGCGGACAGGCTGGCGCTGATCGCCTTGGGGCAGGCCGCGGGGTTTTCGCTGGATGAAGTGGGGGCGATGCTGGTGGACCTGCAGGTCGACCGGCAGATGCTGAATGCCAAAGCTGATGAACTGGATGCAAGAATCAAACGATTGCAAGCGATGAGCAAAGGCTTGCGGCATGCCGCGCAGTGTCCTGAGAAAGATCATCTGGCATGCCCGAAATTCCAGCGGCTGATGAAGCTGTCGGCGGCGGGAGCATTGGGCGAAAAGCAGAAAAGAACGAAGACGTTCGTTACAGATTGAGGTTTTCCGACCCCAGAAATGGAGGCGGCCCCACCAGCCACACCCCGGCACTCGATGTTCCCGCTATGGCTGCTCCCTTCCGGGCCTGACCAGGTTAACGGGTAATCAATGCGGGGGGACCGATGGGGCCACCACTACATGCCTCGCTGAGCAGCGAGTGGCGCCATTGTACCGGTCTTTGGGGCAGATACAACCACTGCGGCAGAAAAAGTCATCATTTCTCAATGACTTGTCAGGGGCGAGACGGCCTGGACGGGCCTCTTCGCGGGTAAACCCGCTCCTACGGGCGACCGCGCAGGCTTTTCAAGTTTTGAGCAAGACAGTTGCCCCCCACAGGGGGGGCACGGATGCCTAGACCGCTATGCCCTGTTCGGCCAGGAATGTGACGAAGGCATCTTCGTCCAGTACCTTCACACCCAGCTCAGCAGCCTTGGCCAGCTTGGAACCTGCCCCCGGCCCTGCCACCACGCAGTGGGTCTTGCCGGAAACGGAACCGGCAACCTTGGCCCCCAGGCTTTCCAGCTTGTCCTTGGCAATGTCCCGACTCATGCGCTCCAGCGTACCGGTCAGCACCCAGGTCTGGCCGGCCAGCGGCAAGCCTTCGGCCACCTTCTTCTCGCTGCTCCAGTGCATGCCGAACGCCAGCAGCTGCGCTTCGATGTCCCGGGCCAGTTTCTGGTTTGCTTCATCCTTGAAGAACTCACGCACTGCGTCGGCCTGCTTGGCCGCCAGGGCCTGGCGCAGGTCAATGCCGTCGGCGGCGATGATCTTGTCCAGGCTGTCGAGCTTGGCCACCAACTTCTCGGCACCGGTCGGGCCGACGGAGGCAATGTCGAGCTTGGCGATCATCCCGGCCAAGGTGGTGCTGGCGGCAAATTCGGCAGCCAGCTCACCTTCGTCCTGCAACTGCATACCGCTGTCGAGCAGCTGCTGGATAACCTTCTGGTTGTGCTCGTCTTCAAAGAAATTGTGGATCTCGTAGGCCACTTCGAGACCGATGTCCGGCAAATAGGTCAGCACCTGCGGCAATGCCTGCTGCACGCGCGCCAGGCTGCCCAGCGAGCGGGCCAACACCTTGGCAGTCTCCTCGCCGACATCCGGGATGCCCAGCGCGTAGATGAAGCGCGCCAGGCTCGGGCGCTTGCTGGCTTCGATGGCATCCAGCAGCTTCTGGGTCGACACCTCGGCGAAGCCTTCAAGGCCGACGACCTGCTCGAACTGCAGCTTGTACAGGTCAGCCGGCGAGCCGATCAGGCCTTCATCCACCAACTGCTCGACACTCTTCTCACCCAGGCCGTCGATGTCCATGGCACGGCGCGACACATAATGAATGATCGCCTGCTTGAGCTGCGCGCCACAGGCCAGGCGGCCGACGCAGCGGTACACCGCACCTTCGCTGGTGGTTTCCTTGCCTTTGCTGCGCTTGACCAGCTGGGTGCGCTCGACCTGCGAACCACACACCGGGCACTCGCTTGGCACTTCTACCGGGCGGGCGTCTTGCGGACGACGCTCCAGCACCACCTGCATCACCTGCGGGATCACGTCGCCGGCCCTGCGAATGATCACCGTGTCGCCGATGCGCAGGCCCAGGCGGGCGATTTCGTCCATGTTGTGCAAGGTGGCGTTGGACACGGTCACACCGGCCACCTTGACCGGCTTCAGCCGCGCCACAGGCGTTACGGCACCCGTACGGCCAACCTGGAACTCAACGTCCAGCACCTCGGTCAGCTCTTCCATGGCCGGGAACTTGTGGGCAATCGCCCAGCGCGGCTCACGGGCGCGGAAGCCCAGCTCGCGCTGTGCGGCCAAGCTGTTGACCTTGAACACTACACCGTCGATCTCATACGGCAGGCTGTTACGCCGCTCGCCAATGTCGCGGTAGTAGGCCAGGCATTCTTCGATGCCCGCCGCATGCTTGAGCTCGCGGCTGATCGGCAGGCCCCAGGCCTTGAGTTGCTCGAGGATGCCGATGTGGCTGTCGCCGATGCTTTCGGACAACTGGCCGACGCCATAGCAGCAGAACTCCAGCGGGCGGCTGGCGGTGATTTTCGAGTCCAGCTGGCGCAAGCTGCCAGCAGCGGCATTGCGCGGGTTGGCGAAGGTCTTGCCACCGGCCTCGGCCTGGGCGGCATTGAGCCGGTCGAAACCGGCCTTGCTCATGTACACCTCGCCGCGCACCTCCAGCACTGCCGGCCAGCCCTTACCCTGCAACTTGAGCGGGATGTTGCGCACGGTGCGTACGTTGGCGCTGATGTCTTCGCCAGTGGTGCCGTCGCCACGGGTAGCGCCCTGCACCAACTGTCCGTCGCGGTACAGCAGGCTCACGGCCAGGCCATCGAGCTTGGGTTCGCAGCTGTAGTCGACCGCGCCCGGCTGATCGAGGCCTTCTACCACGCGGCGGCCGAACTCACGCAGGTCGGCTTCTTCGAAGGCGTTGCCCAGGCTGAGCATGGGCACTTCGTGGCGCACCTGGCTGAACGCAGCCAAGGCAGCGCCGCCAACGCGCTGGGTGGGCGAGTCGGGGGTTACCAGGTGCGGGTGTTCGGCTTCCAGCGCCTTGAGCTCGTTGAACAGGCGGTCGTATTCGGCATCAGGCACGCTGGGCTCGTCGAGCACGTAGTAGCGATAGTTATGCTGATCGAGCTCGGCACGCAGTTCGAGGATACGGGTTTCGGCGGTCATGGGATTTGTCTTCTCTTGCAAAGCAAAAGAGCAGCTTGGGGGTGGTGCGTGGGGTATCAGGTGTCTATTGACTGTGCCGGCCTCTTCGCGGGTAAACCCGCTCCTACAAGGGCGTCACATGCCCTAGGGCGGTGATGTACCTGTAGGAGCGGGTTTACCCGCGAAGAGGCCGGCACAGGCAACGACGATACCCGAACCGGCCAGCACGCCCTCAGGCTGCTCTTTCGTCTGGATCTGTCAGCGTTTCTGGGTCAGCGCACGGCGCTCGAACTCGACGATACGCTGGCGGTAGTGCTCGATGGTCTGGGCAGTCAGCACGCTGCGCTGGTCATCCTTGAGCTCACCGTTCAGTTCATGGGCCAGCTTGCGTGCCGCGGCAACCATCACGTCGAAAGCCTGCTTCGGATGACGCGGGCCCGGCAAGCCGAGGAAGAAGCTCACAGCGCGAGTGCTGAAGTGATCGATGTCGTCCAGGTCGAACACGCCAGGCTTGACTGCGTTGGCCATCGAGAACAGCACCTCGCCGTGACCGGCCATGCTCTCGTGGCGGTGGAAGATGTCCATTTCGCCGAAGCGCAAGCCGCTTTCCAGGATGTTCTGCAGCAGCGCCGGGCCCTTGAAGCCACCCTCGTCGCGGGAGATCACGCTGATGACCAGCACCTCTTCGGCGGGTGGCAACTCCTTGACGCTGCTGCTGGCAGGCGCTGCGCCGCTGCTACGGTTGTTGTCGGCGGCAAAGTCGTCATCGCTGTCGGCAAACAGGTCGGGCTCGCGCTGCTCGGCGCTCAGGTTCAGGTCACCCTGCTGCACATCGGCAGCCGCACTGGCACGCTTGCCGCGCTTGCTGGCCTTGACCGGCTTGGGCTCACGCTCGCGATCACGCGCAGACGCGCTGAGCGACGGCAGGTCGCTTTCGTCCAGCTCAGGCTCCTTGTGGGTATCGAGCACGCGCGACGGGCCGAGCACTTCGGCACTGCCACCCTCTTCGTCCGGCAGGTTGGAATAACTGCGATCCAGACGGAATTTCAACTTGCCTTTCCCGCCGCGCATGCGGCGCCAGCCGTCGAAAAGAATCCCGGCGATAACAATGATGCCGATGAGGATCAGCCACTCGCGCAGACCGATTTCCATGTAATCCCGTGCCTCTATAAAAATATGCTTGAAAACAAAGGGTTCAAAGCCCTTTAACACGTGGCGCCAACTCTATGTTCTGACAGGCGTTTTACCCACGCAAAAAACGAGTGACATTAAGCTAGCACGACCAAAGACAACTTTACACCGTCTGTCGCACACGGCGGGGGCATTTCGCTGCAGAATGTGCCCCTATCGTCGTGCATCAAGCGTCGACCATGGCCATGGCCGCCTCCACATCAACTGCAACAAGGCGTGAACAACCCGGCTCATGCATGGTTACCCCCATCAATTGGTCCGCCATCTCCATGGCAATCTTGTTATGGGTGATGTAGATGAACTGCACGCTTTCACTCATTTCCTTGACCAGACGCGCGTAGCGCCCGACGTTGGCATCGTCCAGCGGTGCATCGACCTCGTCGAGCATGCAGAACGGTGCGGGGTTCAACTTGAAGATGGCAAACACCAGCGCCAAAGCGGTCAGTGCCTTCTCGCCGCCGGACAGCAGATGGATGGTGCTGTTCTTCTTGCCCGGCGGTCGCGCCATGATCGTTACCCCTGTATCGAGTAGATCTTCGCCCGTCAGTTCCAGATAAGCGCTGCCACCACCGAAAACTTTTGGGAAAAGTGCCTGTAATCCGGCATTTATCTGATCAAAGGTATCCTTGAAGCGGTTGCGGGTTTCCTTGTCGATTTTGCGGATGACGTTTTCGAGGGTCTCCAGCGCTTCGACCAGGTCGGCGTCCTGAGCGTCCAGGTATCGTTTGCGCTCGGACTGCTGCTCGTATTCTTCGATGGCCGCCAGGTTGATCGCCCCCAGGCGCTGGATGCGCGCTTCAAGCTGCTCCAGTTCCTGTTCGGTACCCTGCTCGCTGGCCTCGGTTTCCAGGGTGGCGAGCACACCTTGCAAGTCATAGCCGTCGGCCAGCAACTGCTCTTGCAGGGTCTTGCGCCGCACATCCAGGCCCTGGCACTCCAGGCGCAGCTGCTCCAGTTGACCACGCAGCAGCTGGGCCTGCTGCTCGGCCTGGGTGCGGCGTTTTTCGGCATCGCGCAGTTCGCGGTCAGCTTCGTCCATGTGCAGGCGAGCCAGGCGCATTTCCTCGTCGACGCTCATGCGCCGCTCCAGCAGCTCCTCCAGTCTCAGGCGCAGTTCTTCCTGCGGGGCTTCACCCTCCTCCAGGTTCAGGCTCAGTTGTTCCTGGCGCTCGGTCAGGCGCGCAGCTTGCAGTTCCAGGCGCTCCAGCGCCTGGCGGGTAGAGTCGTGCTGGGCACGCAACGACCCCAGGCGCACCGCCAGCTGGTGAGCGTGGTCCTTGTGCTGGCGGGCCTCCTGACGCACCCGGTCAAGGCTTTCGCGCAGGGTGTCGCGGCGGGCCATCAGCTGTTCGCGCTGCTCGGTGTCCTGGGCCATGAGCTCCAAAGCCTCTTGCAGCAGCAGGCGCGCTTCGCCCAGTTGCTCGTGTTCCAGGGCGCGCTGTTCTTCCAGCTCGCTCAGCTCTTCGTGCAAGCGGCGGCGGCGCAACTCGACCTGCTCGGCGCGCGCGCGGCTGGCCGAAAGACTGGCCTTCAGCTCGCCGTGCAGGCGGTTTTCATCCTGTGTGCGCCGGCGCAACTGTTCGCGCTGCTCCTCCAGGTCCAGTTGCTGCTCGCGCAGCGCCTGCAACTGTTGATCGAGTTGCTCCAGCGCCGCTTCCTGCTCCAGTTGTTCCTGGCTCAGGCGTTCGATTTCCTGGCCGCGCGCCAGCACGCCGCCTTCGGCCTCGCCACCTCGGCGTACCCGCAGGAAGTGCCGGCCGACCCAGTAGCCATCACGACTGACCAGGCTCTGCCCTTCGCCGAGCGACGCGCGCTGCTCCAGTGCCTGAGCCAGGTCTTCCACAGGCCTGACCTGGCCCAGCCAGGGCGCCAGGTCGATACGGCCCTCAACCTTCTCCAGCAAGCTGCCGGGCAACGTCGCCCCCGCGCCGACGGCCAGCAGCAAGCGCAGCTCACCCTGTTCCAGGCCCGCAAAATCGAGGTCGTTGAAATCGTCCACCAGCACAGCCTGCAGATCGGCGCCAACCACCGTCTCTACCGCCAGCTCCCAACCCGGCTCCACCCGCAAGCCTTCGGCCAGCCGCGGCTGTTGCTCCAGCCCTTGGCCGTGCAGCCATTGCGCAGCACCTGCGCCCGGCTCCAGGGCGGCCTGCTGCAAGGCTTCAAGCGAGGCTAGGCGCCCGCCCAGGCGCTGCAGGTCGCCCTGTGCCTGCTGTTGCGCCTGGGTGGCCTGCTGCATTTGCTCGCGCGCGCTTTCCAGGCGCTCGATCACCTGCTCTTCGCAGAGCTGCAGTTCCTCCAGCAGCATTTCGCTGCTGGCCAGTTGCTCGGCCAGTTCGAGCATGGCGGCATCCTGCGGGTCGCTGCCCAGTTGCTCGCGCTCCTCGACCAACTTGCGCTGGCGCTCGGCCTGGCGCTCAAGGCTGGTTTCCAGCTGCTGCAGGCGCGCCTGCTGCACTTCGGCCTGGCGGCGCGGTTCGGCGGAGCGGCTGTTGAAGCTGTCCCACTGCTCCTGCCAGCCGTGCATGCCCAGCTCGGCCTCTTCAAGCGCGGCAGCGGCTTCCTCGGCAGCCGCCAGGGTCATTTCCTGCTCGGGTTCGAGCATGACCAGCTCTTCGCCCAGGGTTGCCAGCAAAGTACGGTCGTGCCCCAGGTGCGATTCGGTTTCCAGGCGCGTGCGCTCGGCTTCCTTGAAGTCGTCCTGCAACTGGCGCAGGCGCTGCTGGCCGTGCTGAATGCTCTGCTCAACCCGGGCGATGTCACCGGCCACCGAGTAGAAACGGCCCTGCACCTGGTTGAAGCGTTCGGACAGTTCGTGATGACCGTCGCGCAGGCGTTCGATACTGGCATCGGCATTGCGCTGCTCGGCCACCAGCGCCTCGTGAGAAACGCCCTGGTCGCCGATCACCGATTCGCGCTGGCGGACTTGTTCGTCCAGGCCTCGCCAGCGCAAGGCAGACAGGCGCGCTTTCATCTGCCGCTCCTGAGCCTTGTACTCACGGTACTTCTCGGCGGCCTGGGCCTGGCGATGCAGACGCTCCAGCTGGCGCTCGAGCTCTTCGCGCAGGTCGGTCAGACGCGCCAGGTTTTCCTGGGTGCGGCGGATGCGGTTCTCGGTTTCGCGGCGGCGCTCCTTGTATTTGGAAATGCCCGCCGCTTCCTCGATGAAGTTGCGCAGCTCCTCGGGCTTGGCCTCGATCAGCTTGGAGATCATGCCCTGCTCGATGATCGAGTAGCTGCGCGGCCCCAGACCCGTCCCGAGGAAAATATCCGTGATATCACGCCGGCGGCACTTGGTGCCGTTGAGGTAATAGCTGTTCTGCCCGTCGCGGGTAACCTTGCGGCGGATCGAAATCTCGGCGTAGGCGGCATACTCGCCGACCAGGGTGGTTTCGCTGTTGTCGAACACCAGTTCGATACTGGCCTGGCTGACCGGCTTGCGGCCACTGGAGCCGTTGAAGATGACGTCGGTCATCGACTCGCCGCGCAGGTTTTTCGCCGAACTTTCGCCCATCACCCAACGCACCGCGTCGATGATATTGGACTTGCCGCAGCCGTTTGGGCCGACCACGGCCGCCATGTTGCTGGGGAAGTTGACCGTGGTCGGGTCGACGAACGACTTGAACCCGGCCAGGCGAATGCACTTCAGGCGCATCGGTCAGCCTCTGGCCAGTGCCGCCAGCACCAGTTCGCAGCTGCGCTGGCCATAGGCGGTGAGCACCTCGCGAATGCGCGGCAGGTCGCGGGAGACCACGGCTTCGAGCAGGCGGGCGAACAGGTCGAGATAGTCGATCATGTTGGCCTGGCGCTGGTCCAGCGACAGGTAATAGGCACGGCTCATGGCCGGTTGCAGGTTTTCCACGGTTTCCTGCAGGAACGGGTTGTCGGCGAACGGATAGGCCGCACGCATGACCGCAAAACTGTCGGCGACGAAGGTCTTGATGTCGAGCTGGTCATGGGCACGCTGCAGCCGCTGCTGGATCTCCAGAAACGGGCGCAGGTCGGCTTCGGTGCGCCATTTTTGCGCAACCGCATTGCCCAGCAGGATGTAGAACTCGCCCATCAGCGAGCACAGGCTGCGAACGCTGCGTTCGTCCAGTTCGGTGACATGGGCACCACGTCGCGGCAGGATCGCCACCAGATGGCGGCGTTCGAGGATCAGCAGTGCTTCGCGCACCGAGCCGCGGCTGACGTTGAGCGCCTGGGTAACCTTCTGCTCCTGGATACGCTCGCCTGGCGCCAGCTCGCCGCGGATGATGCGTTCGGCCAGGTAATCGGCAATCTGCTCGGAGAGGCTGTCCGGGGCCTTGAACGTCATGGTTTTCCTTCAAAATCATTGAACTGGGCACAAGGGGCGAATTGTAGCGTACTTGGGCGGTAATCGCGCAGAGGGGCCAGGTGGTTTATTTGACCCTTCAGACAGTCCCGCGCCCGGCGCGATCTATGCTTGGAATAGAGGCAGTGTGTGCGGCTGGGCATGGACATGTGCATTTTCTTGACCCTTGAGTCAGAAAAATATTGACCTGCTAGACAGGTCTTGCTTAGAGTCCGCCCAACAACAATAAAACCATTGCGAGGCCATCCCCGTGATCCAGTTTCTCGTCAACCAGGAGCTGCGTAGTGAGCACGCCCTGGACCCTAACATGACAGTGCTGCAGTACCTGCGCGAGCACCTGGGCAAACCCGGCACAAAGGAGGGCTGCGCCAGTGGTGACTGCGGTGCGTGCACCGTGGTGGTCGGTGAACTGAGCCAGGACGACCAAGGCAACGACAGCCTGCGCTACCGCAGCCTCAATTCGTGCCTGACCTTTGTGTCGTCGCTGCACGGCAAGCAACTGATCAGCGTCGAGGGGCTCAAGCACCAAGGCCAGCTGCACAGCGTGCAACAGGCCATGGCCGATTGCCATGGATCGCAGTGCGGCTTCTGCACCCCCGGCTTTGTCATGTCGCTGTTCGCTCTGCAAAAGAACAGCAGCGGCCCTGACCTGCACCAGGCCCAGGAAGCCCTGGCTGGCAACCTGTGCCGCTGCACCGGTTACCGGCCGATCCTCGACGCCGCCGAGCAGAGCTGCCGCCAGCCCTGCCGCGACCAGTTCGATGCCCAGCAGGCGCAAACCATCAGCCGCCTCAAGGCCATTGCCCCGACGCAGACCGGCGAGCTGAACAGCGGCGACAAGCGCTGCCTGGTGCCGCTGACCGTGGCGGATCTGGCCGACCTGTACAGCTCGCACCCCGAAGCGCGGCTGCTGGCCGGTGGTACCGACCTGGCGCTGGAAGTCACCCAGTTCCACAAGACCTTGCCCGTGATGATCTACGTCGGCCACGTGGCCGAGCTCAAGCGCATCGAGAAAACCGCCAGCCACCTGGAAATCGGCGCCGCCACCCCGCTCACCGACTGCTATGGCGCGCTTAACGAGGAATATCCCGACTTCGGCGCCCTGCTGCACCGCTTTGCCTCGCTGCAGATACGCAACCAGGGCACCCTCGGCGGCAACATCGGCAACGCCTCGCCAATCGGCGACTCGCCACCCCTGCTGATCGCCCTGGACGCGCAGGTGGTGCTGCGCCAGGGTGAACGCCAACGGGTGATGCCACTGGAAGACTACTTCATCGACTACCGCATCACGGCTCGCCAGGACAGCGAGTTCATCGAGAAGATCATCGTACCGCGCGCCTCCAGTGACTGGGCGTTCCGCGCCTATAAAGTGTCCAAACGCCTGGACGACGACATCTCCGCCGTGTGCGCAGCCTTCAACCTGAGCATCGAAGACGGTGTGGTCAGCGGTGTGCGGATCGCCTTCGGCGGCATGGCGGCGATACCCAAGCGCGCCCGTGCCTGCGAGGCGGCGCTGCGCGGCAAGCCGTGGAACCAGGCCGCCATCGAGCGAGCCTGCCAGGCCCTGGCGGAGGACTTCACCCCACTCAGCGACTTCCGCGCCAGCAAGGAATACCGCCTGCTGACCGCGCAGAACCTGCTGCGCAAGTACTTCATCGAACAGCAAACGCCGCACATCGAAACCCGGGTGACCGCTTATGTCTAACCATCACGTAGCCAAGAGCCAGGCCGAGATGGCCGAACTGTTCAGCCAGGACCTGACCACCGGGGTCGGCCGCAGCGTCAAGCACGACAGCGCCGACAAGCATGTATCCGGCGAGGCTGTGTACATCGACGACCGCCTGGAATTCCCCAACCAGTTGCACGTCTACGCCCGCACCGCCGACCGCGCCCATGCGCGCATCCTGCGCATCGACACCACGCCGTGCTATGCCTTCGAGGGTGTGCGCATTGCCATCACCCACGAAGACATCCCCGGCCTGAAGGACATCGGCCCGGTGGTGGCCGGCGACCCGCTGCTGGCCATCGACAAGGTCGAGTTCTTCGGCCAGCCGGTGCTCGCTGTCGCTGCCCGCGATCTTGAAACCGCACGCAAAGCGGCCATGGCCGCCATCGTCGAGTACGAAGACCTGGAGCCGGTGCTGGACTTGGTCGATGCACTGCGCAAGAAGCACTTCGTGCTCGACAGCCACACCCACCAGCGCGGCGATTCGGCTGCCGCCCTGGCCAGCGCCCCGCACCGCATTCAGGGCACCCTGCACATCGGCGGCCAGGAGCACTTCTACCTCGAAACGCAGATTTCCTCGGTCATGCCCACCGAAGACGGCGGCATGATCGTCTACTGCTCCACGCAGAACCCCACCGAAGTGCAGAAACTGGTCGCCGAAGTGCTCGACGTGCCGATGAACAAGGTGGTGCTGGACATGCGCCGCATGGGTGGCGGTTTTGGCGGCAAGGAAACCCAGGCCGCCAGCCCGGCATGCCTGTGCGCGGTAGTCGCGCGCCTGACCGGCCAGCCGACCAAGATGCGCCTGCCGCGGGTCGAAGACATGACCATGACCGGCAAGCGCCACCCGTTCTACGTCGAGTATGACGTGGGCTTCGACGACAACGGCCGGCTGCACGGTATCAATTTCGACCTGGCCGGCAACTGCGGCTATTCGCCCGACCTGTCCGGTTCGATCGTCGACCGTGCCATGTTCCACTCCGACAACGCTTACTACCTGGGCGATGCCACCGTCCACGGCCACCGCTGCAAGACCAACACCGCCTCCAACACCGCCTACCGCGGCTTTGGCGGCCCACAGGGTATGGTCGCCATCGAGCAGGTAATGGACCATATCGCCCGTCATCTGGGCCGCGACCCACTGGCCGTGCGCAAGGCCAACTACTACGGCAAGACCGAACGCAACGTCACCCACTACTACCAGACCGTCGAGCACAACATGCTCGAGGAGATGACCGCCGAACTGGAAGCCAGCAGCGACTACGCCGAACGCCGCGAGTCGATCCGCCGCTTCAACGCCAACAGCCCGATCCTGAAGAAAGGCCTGGCACTGACACCGGTCAAGTTCGGCATTTCGTTCACCGCCACCTTCCTCAACCAGGCCGGTGCACTGATCCATATCTACACCGACGGCAGCATTCACCTGAACCACGGCGGCACCGAAATGGGCCAGGGCCTGAACACCAAGGTGGCCCAGGTGGTGGCGCAGATCTTCCAGGTGGACTTCAGCCGCATCCAGATCACCGCCACCAACACCGACAAGGTGCCCAACACCTCGCCTACGGCTGCGTCCAGCGGCGCCGACCTGAACGGCAAAGCGGCGCAGAACGCGGCCGAAATCCTCAAGCGGCGCCTGACCGAGTTTGCCGCACGGCACTATCAGGTGACCGAGGAAGACGTCGAATTCCGTAACGGCCATGTGCGGGTGCGCGACCAGATTGTCAGCTTTGAGCAACTGGTGCAGCAGGCTTACTTCGCTCAGGTGTCGCTGTCCAGCACCGGGTTCTACCGCACACCGAAGATCTTCTACGACCGCAGCCAGGCCCGCGGCCGGCCGTTCTACTACTTCGCCTTTGGCGCTGCCTGCGTGGAAGTGATCGTCGATACGCTGACCGGCGAATACAAGATGTTGCGCGCCGACATCCTGCACGACGTGGGCGATTCGCTGAACCCTGCGATCGACATCGGCCAGGTAGAGGGCGGTTTCATCCAGGGCATGGGCTGGCTGACTACCGAAGAGCTGGTGTGGAACGCCAAAGGCAAGCTGATGACCAACGGCCCGGCCAGCTACAAGATCCCGGCCGTGGCCGACATGCCACTGGACTTGCGGGTGAAGCTGGTGGAAAACCGCAAGAACCCGGAAGACACCGTGTTCCACTCCAAGGCCGTGGGCGAGCCGCCGTTCATGCTGGGCATTGCCGCCTGGTGCGCGATCAAGGATGCCGTGGCCAGCCTCGCCAACTACCGCGTGCAGCCACAGGTGGACGCACCGGCAACACCGGAGCGGGTGCTGTGGGGCTGCGAGCAGATGCGCAAGGCAGTGGCTGAAACACAGTCGCGCGAACGGGAACTGGAAACCATCACCCCCTGACAACGCGAGGCCCTTGTAGGAGCGGGTTTACCCGCGAATGCGATGTTGGATTCACCGCCGCATTCGCGGGTAAACCCGCTCCTACAAGGGTCGGCAGCATGGCTTAGAGAGGTTGCATCATGCACCAATGGATCAACGCCCTCGCCGACCACCAGTCCCGTGGCGAAGCCTGCGTGCTGGTGACCATCATCGAGGAACGCGGCTCGACACCGCGCAATGCCGGCTCGAAGATGGTGGTCAGCGCCAGCGGTCTGTTCGACACCATCGGCGGCGGCCACCTGGAATACAAGGCGCTGCACATCGCCCGGCAAATGCTCGAAGCGCAGCGCACCACGCCGCACCTTGAGCGCTTCAGCCTCGGCGCCAGCCTGGGCCAGTGCTGCGGCGGCGTGACCGTGCTGCTGTTCGAACCCATGGCCGCCGTGCAGGCTCAGATCGCCGTGTTCGGCGCGGGCCATGTCGGCAGGGCTCTGGTACCCTTGCTCGCCGCGCTCCCCTGCCGGGTGCGCTGGATCGACTCGCGTGAACAGGAATTCCCCGAGCTCATCCCCAACGGGGTGACCAAGGTGGTCAGTGAAGAGCCGGTCGACGAAGTCGCAGACCTACCACCCGGCAGCTACTGCATCGTCATGACCCACAACCACCAGCTCGACCTGGAACTGACCGCCGCCATTCTCAAGCGCAACGATTTCACCTGGTTCGGCCTGATCGGCTCGAAGACCAAACGGGTCAAGTTCGAGCACCGCCTGCGCGAGCGAGGCTTCGACGAGGCCGTCATGGCACGCATGCGCTGCCCGATGGGCCTGGCCGAGGTCAAGGGCAAGCTGCCCATCGAGATCGCCGTGTCTATCGCCGGTGAAATCATTGCCACTTACAACGCCTGCTTCGGCCAGCACGACGCTGCCGCCAATGCCGGACCCATTGCCCAATTGCTGCCGCCCTCCCGCCGCAGCCAAGCCATTTGACGAGTGTGTTATGACCGTTACCCGTAAAGCCTACCGTGCCGCCATCCTGCACAGCATTGCCGACCCGGCCGAGGTGGGCCTGGAGGCTTCCCATGAATACTACGAAGACGGCCTGCTGGTGGTCGACGATGGCCGCATCAGCGCCGTTGGGCACGCCAGTGAACTGCTGCCGACGCTGGATGCCGGCATCCCGGTCGAGCACTACCAGGACGCGCTGATCACCCCGGGGTTCATCGATACCCACATCCACTTCCCGCAGACCGGCATGATCGGTTCGTACGGCGAGCAGTTGCTGGACTGGCTGAACACCTACACCTTCCCGTGCGAAAAGCAGTTCGCCGATAAAGGCCACGCCGACCAGGTGGCGAAGATCTTCCTCAAGGAACTGCTGCGCAACGGCACCACCACTGCGCTGGTATTCGGCAGCGTGCACCCGGAATCGGTCAACGCCCTGTTCGAAGAGGCCGAGCGCCTGGACCTGCGCCTGATCGCCGGCAAAGTGATGATGGACCGCAATGCCCCAGACTACCTGACCGACACCGCCGAGTCCGGCTATGCCGAAAGCAAGGCACTGATCGAGCGCTGGCACGGCAAAGGCCGCCTGCACTATGCAGTCACCCCGCGCTTCGCCCCGACCAGCACGCCGCAACAGTTGACCCTGGCCGGCCAACTGCTCAAGGAACACCCCGGCGTGTACATGCACACGCACCTGTCGGAAAACCTCAAGGAAATCGACTGGGTCAAGTCGCTGTTCCCCGAGCAGAAGGGTTACCTGGACGTCTACGACCACTTCGAGCTGCTGGGCGAGCGCTCGGTGTTTGCCCACGGCGTGCACCTGTGCGACGACGAGTGCCAGCGCCTGGCCGAAACCGGCTCGGCCGTGGCCTTCTGCCCCACCTCCAACCTGTTCCTCGGCAGCGGCCTGTTCAACCTGCCCCAGGCCGAGCGGTTCAAGGTCAACGTGGGCCTGGGTACCGACGTTGGCGCCGGCACCAGCTTCTCTCTGCTTAACACCCTGAACGAGGCATACAAGGTGATGCAGCTGCAAGGCGCGCGCCTGCATCCGTACAAATCGCTGTACCTGGCCACCCTCGGCGGCGCCCGCGCACTACGCCTGGACGACCGTATCGGTAGCCTGCGCCCAGGCAACGATGCCGACTTCGTGGTGCTGGACTACAAGGCCACACCACTGCTGGACTACCGCATCCAGCAGTCCAACAGCATCGAAGAAACCTTGTTCGTGCTCACTACCCTGGGCGATGACCGTACCGTGCGTGAAACCTACGCCGCCGGGCGCTGTGTGCACCAGCGCTAAGGTTCTTTCGCCAGGCCCCGATACAGCGCGCCGCCGATTGCAGCACCGATCAGCGGCGCCACCCAGAACAGCCACAGCTGCTGCAGGGCCCAGCCACCGACGAACAAGGCCGGCCCCGTGCTACGCGCGGGGTTGACCGAGGTATTGGTCACCGGGATCGAGATCAGGTGGATCAGGGTAAGGGCCAGGCCGATGGCGATGGGTGCGAAACCTGCCGGTGCGCGGGCGTCGGTCGCCCCCATGATGACCACCAGGAACATCGCCGTCATCACCACTTCACTGACAAAGCCTGCACCCAGCGTATAGCCACCGGGCGAATGGTCGGCGTAGCCGTTTGAAGCCAACCCCGAAGACAGCTCGAACCCGGCCTTGCCACTGGCGATGAGGTAGATCACCCCGGCCGCCAGGATGGCACCGATCACCTGGGCGATCACATAAGGCAGCAGCTCTTTGGCCGGGAAGCGCCCGCCGACCACCAGCCCGAACGACACGGCAGGGTTTAGATGGCAACCCGAGATATGGCCGATGGCAAAGGCCATGGTCAGTACGGTGAGGCCGAAGGCGAAGGCGACACCGAGCACACCGATGCCGAGAGGGGAACTGGCTGCGAGTACCGCACTGCCACAGCCACCAAGGACCAGCCAGAAGGTGCCGATCAGTTCGGCACCCATGCGTTTACCGAGGGACATGCTCATGAACCCATTCCTCAAGAAGTTGAACGCAACGAATGCGCAAGCCCAACTGCTTGATGAAGGTTTGCTCACAAGAATTTAGCAGACCTTTGGGTTATGGCCAGTAGTGGCTAGGGGCTGATTTGCAGCCCCTCGATCACACCGGCAAACGTTCAACCCTTGACGGAAACCTTGGGCTTTTTCAGCAAATGCGAGAACACCGCATGCAAATCGTCCGAGGCGCTCTCCTCGTCCAGGTTCAGCTTGCTGTCGATGTGGTCCATGTGATGCATCATCAGGCTCACGGCCTGCTCGGCATCGCGCGCCTCGATGGCATCGATGAGCTGCATGTGCTCATCGTAAGAGCAGTGCGAGCGGTTGCCGCTTTCGTACTGGGCAATGATCAGCGAAGTCTGCGATACCAGGCTGCGCTGGAAACTTACCAGCGGTGCATTGCCCGCCGCTTCGGCCAGCTTGAGGTGGAACTCACCGGACAGGCGAATGCCGGCACCCCGGTCACCGCGCGAAAAGCTGTCGCGCTCCTCACGCACCATCTGCCGCAGCTCGTTAAGCTGATCGGGGGTGGCATGCTGCACCGCCAGCTCGGTGATGGCGCGTTCGACCATGCGCCGCGAGAAGAACACCTGGCGCGCCTCTTCTACAGTCGGGCTGGCCACCACCGCGCCGCGGTTCGGCCGCAGCAGCACCACGCTTTCGTGGGCCAGGCGCGACAAGGCGCGGCGGATGATGGTGCGGCTGACGCCAAAGATCTCGCCCAGCGCTTCCTCGCTCAACTTGGTGCCCGGAGCCAGACGCTGCTCGAGGATCGCCTCGAAAATATGCGCGTAGACGATGTCGTCCTGGGTACCGCTGCGGCCGGCCTTGCCGACTCGTGCAGGTTTTTTCAGAGGTTGCAGCTGTTCGTTCATGGGCTCTCGAGGCACGAAGAGAAAGTATGGCGCCATTGTACACAGGCTGAGGCGATTCCGCAGGGGGCGTTTTACCTATATAGCCGTTGTACGACGCATTGCGCATACAAAACATAAAACATTATTTGCTTTATTTGTACACAAAAGCATAATCCACCGAGCAACTTCTTGACCCTTGAGTCAACAAAAAGGTCAGACGTCTGCCTTCCCTCGCGGAGCCGCCAAGTGCATTGCGCAGGAAACTGGCTCCATAACAACAAGAAAGACTTGAGGAGTACCCGCTGTGGAAAGCCGCAAATCCGAAGCCCCTACGCTGGATCTTGCTCCGCCGCTCGAAACGAGCTGGCTGGAGCGGATTTTCAAACTCAAGCAACACGGCAGCACTGTCAAAACCGAAATGATCGCTGGGGTGACCACCTTCATCACCATGGCCTACATCATTTTCGTCAACCCCAACATCATGGCCGACGCCGGCATCGACCATGGTGCCGCTTTTGTCGCCACCTGCATCGCCGCCGCGCTGGGCTGCCTGCTGATGGGCCTGTACGCCAACTGGCCGGTGGGCCTGGCGCCAGGCATGGGGCTCAATGCTTTCTTTACCTACACCGTGGTCGGCACCATGGGCTACAACTGGGAAACGGCGCTGGGGGCGGTATTCGTCTCCGGCGTGTTGTTCATGTTCCTGACCTTGTCGAAAGTGCGCGAATGGCTGCTCAACAGCATCCCGGTCAGCCTGCGCCATGCCATGGGGGCCGGCGTCGGATTGTTTCTCGGGCTGATCGGCCTGAAGACCGCAGGCATCATCGTCGACAGCCCCGCCACCCTGATCAAGCTGGGCTCGTTGCATGAGCCGGGGCCGCTGCTGGCGGCCGTGTGCTTTCTGCTGATCGCCATCCTCAGCTACAAGCGGGTATTCGGCGCGATCCTGATCAGCATCATTGGTGTCACCCTGGCGGGCTGGGGCCTGGGCCTGGTCAAGTTTGGCGGGGTGATGTCGATGCCCCCAAGCCTGGCACCGACCTGGATGGCCATGGACGTGGCTGGCGTGTTCAATGTCAGCATGATCAGCGTGGTGCTGGCGTTCCTGTTCGTGCACATGTTCGACACTGCCGGCACGCTGATGGGCGTCGCGCAACGGGCCAACCTGGTGGCGCCGGACGGGCGGATCGAGAACCTGTCGAAGGCGTTGAAGGCTGACAGTGCCTCGAGTGTGTTCGGCGCGGTGGTCGGTGTACCGCCGGTGACCAGCTATGTGGAGAGTGCTGCGGGGGTTGCCGCAGGTGGCCGAACTGGCCTGACGGCTGTGGTGGTAGGCCTGCTGTTCATCGCCGCGATGTTCTTCGCGCCGCTGGCCGGGATGATTCCGGCCTATGCGACAGCAGGTGCGCTGATCTACGTTGCAATGCTGATGATGGGCAGCATGGCGCACATTCATTGGGATGAGGCCACCGACAGCATTCCGGCGATCGTCACAGTGATCATGATGCCGCTGACGTTCTCGGTCGCCGATGGTATTGCCCTGGGCTTCATCAGCTATGTGGCACTGAAGGCGGGTACCGGCAAATACAAGGAAATCTCGGCCAGCCTGTGGGTGCTGTGCGCGATCTTCATTGCCAAGTTCGTGTTCCTCTGACCGAGAGCGCTTGGCTTTAGATTTCCAGTGTTATCAAACTCGAGCGCCGCACGCGCGGCGCGTCGCGACCAAGGTCGTTCCTACGCTTGTTTCGGGCCATTAATGCCTGCGAGGTACGCGCGCGAACGCCTAGTTGGTACGCCGCGATATGGCGCCCTTGCTCAACATTTGAAAGGCCTGCGCGGTCGCCCGTAGGAGCGGGTTTACCCGCGAAAGGGCCGGCCCTGCTGGCCTATCTCCACCCGCCGCTCAGCGTTGCCACCACCACCGTATTCGCGGGTAAACCCGCTCCTACAACGGGGATGGACAGTTGGATACAGCCCGCCGTAGGAGCGGGTTCACCCGCGAAAGGGCCGGACCTGCTGGCCAATCTCCACCTGCCGCTCAGCGTTGCCACCACCACCGTATTCGCGGGTAAACCCGCTCCTACAACGGGGGTGGACAGTTGGATACAGCCCGCCGTAGGAGCGGGTTCACCCGCGAAAGGGCCGGACCTGCTGGCCAATCTCCACCTGCCGTTCACCGTTGCCGCCGCTACCGTATTCGCGGGTAAACCCGCTCCTACAACGGGGATGGACAGTTGGATACAGCCCGCCGTAGGAGCGGGTTCACCCGCGAAAGGGCCGGACCTGCTGGCCAATCTCCACCTGCCGTTCACCGTTGCCGCCGCTGCCGTATTCGCGGGTAAACCCGCTCCTACGCCTGATCGGGGATGGGCACGCATTGGTGATTGGACACAGGCCGTCGTGTAGGAGCGGGTTCACCCGCGAAAGGGCCGGGCCTGCTGGCCAATCTCCACCCGCCGTTCACCGTTGCCGCCGCTACCGTATTCGCGGGTAAACCCGCTCCTACACCTGATCGGGGGTGGACACACATCGGTGATTGGGCGCAGGCCGCCGTAGGAGCGGGTTCACCCGCGAAGAGGCCGGCACAGCCAACGCAAAAACAGCAGACGAAAAAAAGCCCGCCAGTGTGAGAGCGGGCCAAAGGACCTACGAAGATTCTTCTAGCGACCAACTAGCTTCCACGATAGGTCGAATAGCTGTACGGCGAAATCAGCAGCGGCACGTGGTAGTGCTCCTGCGACTCGTCGATGCCAAAGCGCAGCACGACAACATCCAGAAACGCCTGGGCCGGCAATTGCACGCCACGGGCGCGGTAGTAATCCCCAGCGCTGAACTGCAACTGGTAAACGCCAGTGCGGTAATCGTCCCCCTGCAACAGCGGCGCGTCGACGCGGCCATCGCTGTTGGTCAGGGCGGTGTTCACCAGCTCCAGCTGCTGGCCTTCGACGCGGTACAGCTCGACCTTGATCGAGCTACCCGGGCAGCCATGCGCGGCATCCAGTACGTGTGTGGTCAAACGTCCCATTGCGTGTCGCCTCTTGTTCAATCTGTGGGCAAAAAATACTCAGCCATCGCACCAGCTTAGCGCCTGCGGCAGGCGGGAATGACGTTATTAAGACATTCCATCCAAGGATTGTACACAATTTTTTAATCCCCTCTGTCACACCCTCCCTTTGCTGCCCATAAACGACCCATCGGTCGCAAATACACGCACCATAACGATGCCAACCTCATTAGCTGACCAAACAGGCAGGTTTCTTGCACTGTATTTCCAGGTCGCTGTCAGGCGACAAAAGGGAAGAAATGCGGAAAAACAGGCTTACAAAAGATTTCAGAAGTTGTATACAATCAGCCCATCCGGTGGTGCGACATACCGACGCGGCCCGCCCACCCCCCGCACTAACGCACAAGAAGGAAGACTGCAGTGAGCGCTGATTACCCTCGCGACCTGATCGGTTACGGCAACAACCCTCCTCACCCGCAATGGCCGGGTAACGCCCGCATCGCGCTGTCTTTCGTCCTCAATTACGAGGAAGGTGGCGAACGCAACATCCTGCACGGTGACAAGGAATCCGAAGCCTTCCTGTCCGAGATGGTCGCTGCCCAACCCCTGCAGGGCCAGCGCAACATGAGCATGGAGTCGCTGTATGAATACGGCAGCCGTGCCGGTGTGTGGCGCCTGCTGAAGCTGTTCAAGGACAGCGGCGT
Organism: Pseudomonas sp. KCJK9058; assembly: GCF_046230975.1. Lineage (NCBI taxonomy): Bacteria > Pseudomonadati > Pseudomonadota > Gammaproteobacteria > Pseudomonadales > Pseudomonadaceae > Pseudomonas > Pseudomonas sp. KCJK9058. Next base: position 22,553 of record NZ_JBJJLR010000034.1, on the reverse strand, counting down.
GCCACTCACCGTCTTCGCCGTGGCCATGGCCGCCCAGCGCCACCCCGACGTGATCCGCGCCATGGTCGAAGCCGGCCACGAGATCTGCAGCCACGGCTACCGCTGGATCGACTACCAGAACATGGACGAGGCCCAGGAGCGCGAGCACATGCTCGAAGCCATCCGTATCCTCACCGAACTCACCGGCGAGCGCCCGCTGGGCTGGTACACCGGCCGTACCGGCCCGAACACCCGCCGCCTGGTGATGGAGGAAGGTGGCTTCCTCTATGACAGCGACACCTACGACGACGACCTGCCCTACTGGGAGCCGAACAACCCCACCGGCAAGCCGCACCTGGTGATCCCCTACACCCTGGACACCAACGACATGCGCTTCACCCAGGTACAGGGCTTCAACTGCGGCGAGCAGTTCTTCCAGTACCTGAAAGACGCCTTTGATGTGCTGTACGCCGAAGGCGCCGAAGCACCGAAAATGCTTTCCATCGGCCTGCACTGCCGCCTGGTCGGCCGCCCGGCACGCCTGGCTGCACTCAAGCGCTTCGTCGATTACGCAAAAAGTCATGACCAGGTCTGGTTCGCCCGTCGCGTGGATATCGCCCGCCACTGGCACACCACCCACCCGTACAAGAAAGAGAACGCCTGATGACCGCCTTCAATACCCTCAAACCATCCGCCCTGGACCGCGACGCCTTCGTCAAGGCCTTCGCCGACATCTACGAGCACTCGCCGTGGGTTGCCGAAAAAGCCTATGACCTGGGCCAACTGGGCGAGCTGGACGAGATCGAGGCGCTGCACCAGCGCATGAGCGACATCCTGCTCAGCGCCAACCACGCTGACCAGCTCGCGCTGATCAATGCTCACCCGGACCTGGCAGGCAAGGCCGCCATCCAGGGCGAACTGACCGAATCGAGCACCAACGAACAGGCCGGTGCCGGTATCCACCAGTGCACCGCCGAAGAGTTCGCTCGGTTCACCGAACTGAACGATGCCTACAAGGCCAAGTTCCAGTTCCCGTTCATCATGGCGGTGAAGGGCAGTAACCGGCACCAGATTCTCGCCGCCTTTGAAAAACGCATCCACAACGATGCCGATGCCGAATTCAAGGAAGCCCTGGCGCAGATCAACCTGATCGCCCTGTTCCGCCTGCTGCAGCTGTAAGCAACAGCCGAACCTTATTCAGAAAACGAACAATAGAAGAGATAACCGCATGCGCACCCTGATGATCGAGCCCTTGACCAAAGAAGCCTTCGCCCAGTTCGGAGACGTGATCGAAACCGACGGCAGCGACCACTTCATGATCAACAACGGCTCGACCATGCGCTTTCACAAGCTCGCCACGGTCGAAACCGCCGAGCCTGAAGACAAGGCGATCATCAGCATCTTCCGCGCCGACGCGCAGGACATGCCGCTGACCGTGCGCATGCTGGAACGCCATCCGCTGGGCAGCCAGGCTTTTATCCCGCTGCTCGGCAACCCCTTTCTGATCGTGGTCGCGCCCGTTGGCGATGCACCTGTATCAGGCTTGGTCCGAGCCTTCCGCAGTAATGGCAGGCAGGGCGTTAATTACCATCGCGGCGTCTGGCACCACCCGGTGCTGACGATCGAAAAGCGGGATGATTTCCTGGTGGTTGATCGCAGTGGTTCTGGCAACAACTGCGATGAGCATTACTTCACCGAGGAACAGATGCTGATCCTCAATCCCCACCAATAAGAAAAGGTCAGTCATCTTCTCGGTGACTGGCAGAGGTACATACTGTGGAAGCACACCTTCACGAATGGCTGAACCTGAGCATTCGCTGGGTTCACATGATCACCGGCGTTGCCTGGATCGGTGCATCGTTCTACTTCGTCTGGCTGGAGAACCACCTGAATCGAAGCAACCCGCGCGATGGGTTGTCGGGTGATCTCTGGGCGATTCACGGCGGTGGTATCTACCACCTGGAGAAATACAAGCTCGCCCCCCCGAAAATGCCCGAGAACCTGCACTGGTTCAAATGGGAAGCCTACTTCACCTGGATGTCCGGTATCGCCCTGCTGTGCGTGGTGTTCTACTGGAACCCGGCACTGTACCTGCTGGCGCCTGGCAGCACCCTGAGCGGTGCCGAAGGCGTGGCTATCGGTATCGGTTCGCTGATCGCTGGCTGGTTCATCTACGATTTCCTGTGCGACTCGCCCTTGGGCAAGAAGCCAGCGCTGCTCGGTGGTGTGCTGTTCGTGCTGATCATCGCAGCCTGCTGGGGCTTCAGCCTGGTGTTCAGCGGCCGTGGTGCCTACCTGCACACCGGCGCGATCATCGGCACCATCATGGTCGGTAACGTGTTCCGCATCATCATGCCGGCCCAACGCCAGCTGGTGGCGGCGATCGAGAACAACCAGACGCCCGACCCGGTACTGCCGGCCAAGGGCCTGCTGCGCTCGCGTCACAACAACTACTTCACCCTGCCGGTGCTGTTCATCATGATCAGCAACCATTTCCCGAGCACCTACGGTAGCCAGTACAACTGGCTGATCCTGGCCGGTATCGCAGTAGCCGCGGTTCTGATCCGCCACTACTTCAACACCCGCCACGACAGCAACAAGTACGCCTGGACCCTGCCCGTCGGCGCCTTGGCGATGATCTGCCTAGCTTACGTTACCGGCCCGAAACCGATGGCCGTAAGCCCTGAGCAAGCCGCAGCGAAGATCGAGTACCAACCGCTGCCGGCAACTGCGGTAGGTGGCAAGACCGCTGCCGAGCAGCGTGCCGAGGACGCCGCCAAGGCTGCCGAAGCACCCGCCGCACCTGCGCAGGCACCGGCCCAGGCCGCTGCCCAGGCCGGTGGTGGCGACTTCGACAAGATCCACAATGTCATCCAGGAACGCTGCACCGTGTGCCACTCGTCCAAGCCGACCAGCCCACTGTTCAGCGCCGCTCCTGCCGGCGTGATGTTCGACACTCCGCAGCAGATCCAGGCCCAGGCCGCGCGCATTCAGGCGCAAGCGGTTGCCAGCCAGATCATGCCGCTGGGCAACATCACCCAGATGACCACCGAAGAGCGCAAGCTCGTCGGCGACTGGATCGCCAAAGGCGCCCAGGTCAACTGACAGCACCTCGCCAGGCAACCCGCCCCCCAAGGGAATCACCTTCCCCTGTAGGAGCGGGCTTGCCCGCGAAGAGGCCGGAAGCCCCGGCCTCAAGCTCCATGTGTTACGCAACAAGCAAGCATCGAGCGCGCAGGCATGAGGCCTGCCGCTTGGATCCGAGAATAAAAACAAAACTCGAGGTGCTGCATGTCCGAGTCACGCAAGGCGTATATCCCCATTGCGCCGCCGCGAGAACCCTTGCCCCTGTTCCAACTGTTCCTGGTTGGCCTGCAACACGTTCTGCTGATGTACGGTGGCGCGATCGCCGTGCCGTTGATCATCGGCCAGGCTGCCGGGTTGTCCCGTGAAGAAGTCGCTTTCCTGATCAACGCCGACCTGCTGGTCGCTGGCGTCGCTACCATCATCCAGTCGTTCGGTATCGGCCCGGTGGGCATCCGCATGCCGGTGATGATGGGTGCCAGTTTCGCTGCCGTCGGCAGCATGGTGGCCATGGCCGGCATGCCCGGCGTGGGCCTGCAGGGGATCTTCGGCGCGACCATCGCTGCCGGGTTCTTCGGCATGCTGATCGCGCCGTTCATGTCCAAGGTTGTCCGCTTCTTTCCCCCACTGGTCACCGGTACGGTGATCACCTCGATTGGCCTGTCGCTGTTCCCGGTGGCCGTCAACTGGGCCGGTGGCGGCCAGGACGCTCAAACGTTCGGCTCGCCGATCTACCTGCTGGTGGCCGGCCTGGTACTGGCCGTGATCCTGCTGATCAACCGTTTCATGCGCGGTTTCTGGGTCAACGTGTCGGTACTGGTGGGCATGGGCCTTGGCTACATCCTGGCCGGCTCCATCGGCATGGTCGACCTGTCGGGTCTGAATGAAGCACCGTGGTTGCAGGTGGTCACCCCGCTGCACTTTGGCATGCCGACCTTCAGCTTGGCGCCGATCCTGTCCATGTGCCTGGTAGTGGTGATCATCTTCGTCGAGTCCACCGGCATGTTCCTGGCCCTGGGCAAGGTGACCGATCGCGAAGTCACCCCTGGCATGCTGCGTCGCGGCCTGCTGTGCGATGCCGGTGCGTCGTTCATTGCGGGCTTCTTCAACACCTTCACCCACTCCTCGTTCGCCCAAAACATCGGCCTGGTGCAGATGACTGGGGTGCGCTGCCGCTATGTCACCATCGTGGCCGGTGCACTGCTGATCCTGCTCAGCCTGCTGCCCAAGGCGGCCTTCCTGATTGCCTCGATCCCGCCTGCGGTACTGGGCGGCGCGTCCATCGCCATGTTCGGCATGGTCACCGCCACCGGGATCAAGATTCTTCAGGAGGCGGACATCGGCGACCGCCGCAACCAGCTGTTGGTTGCCGTGAGCGTCGGCTTCGGGTTGATCCCCGTGGTGCGTCCGGAGTTCTTTGCCCAGATGCCACAGTGGATGGAACCCATCACCCACAGCGGTATCGCCATGGCCACGGTCTGTGCCCTGGTGTTGAACGTTCTGTTCAACATCCTTGGCGGTGCCGACCGCGCAATGCACAACGACGTCTGTCACCAGCATTGAGCCAAAAGGGGCGGTGCATGACCGCCCCTCATTTACCTCTGCAGTAACCGCTACGCCGTCGACCCGCCGGAATGGGTCGCCCGGGGCGCCTGCGCGCCAAAAAAACCGCCAACAAAAACAATAAGTCCGGGAATCACAACATGAAGCGCATCACCACGTCCCTGTTGTTGGGCAGCAGCCTGCTGGCCACCCTACCCTCGCACGCAGGCGAATGGCTGCAGTGGCACGGCGAAAGCCTGACCTACCTGTACGGCAAGGACTTCAAGGTCAACCCTGATATCCAGCAGACCATCACCTTCGAGCACGCCAACAAATGGAAGTACGGCGACACCTTCATGTTCGTCGACAAGATTTTCTACAACGGCAAGGCCGACCCCGGCAAAGGTGTGACCACCTACTACGGCGAGTTCAGCCCACGCCTGTCATTGGGCAAGATCTTCGACCGCAAGCTTGCCTTCGGTCCGATCAAGGACGTGCTGCTGGCCATGACCTACGAGCGCGGTGAAGGCGACAACGAGGCCTACCTGATCGGCCCAGGCTTTGACTTGAACATCCCCGGCTTCAACTATTTCACCCTCAATTTCTACGTGCGTAACACCGAAGGCAGCCGCCCCGGTGACAACGTCTGGCAGATTACCCCCGGCTGGTCGTACACCCTCCCTGTCGGCCGGTCAGACATTCTGATCGACGGTTACATGGACTGGGTTACCGACAACGACCAGACCCGCCGTGGCACCTATCACGCCAACCTGCACTTCAACCCGCAGGTTAAATACGACCTGGGCAAGGCGCTGAACCTGGGCGCCAAGCAGCTCTACGTCGGCTTTGAATACAGCTACTGGAAAGACAAGTACGGCATTGACAGCCGCGGCAACCTGGACAGCAACCAGAGCGTGGCCAGTGCGCTGATCAAGGTGCACTTCTAGGAAGTTGACCAAACGCACAAGTTTGAATCACCCCGCTCCAGGACGGAGCACTTGAGGCGCGGCGCGCAAGCCAGTAATCTGCGCGCCCCCTCGATCAGGGCAGAACGGATTCTGCCTGCGTTTACTGACCGCTCAGTCAATGAATACGGGCGGTTGGCCAACGTGTTGCCAGCCTGAAAGACCCTTTTCATCCGTTCAGAACGAAGTCGAGCAGGAAGGTTTTGCCAACCCGGAAAAGTTGGCTCGACCCTTGCCAAACAGCTGTGGCCTATCGAAAAAAGCTGACTTAAAAGACAAAAAAGCGCCAACAACGAGCGCTGACAACAGATCAATCAAGGGAGCGACACTCGCAATGCGTACCATCAACAGCCTGATCCTTGCCGGCGGCCTGCTGGCCTGCGGCACCACCTTCGGCGGCGACCTGCTGCAATGGCAGAACAACAGCCTGACCTACCTGTGGGGCAAGAACTTCAAGGTCAACCCCGAGACCCAGCAAACATTCACCTTCGAACACGCCGACGCGTGGAAGTACGGCGATAACTTCTTCTTCGTCGACAAGATCTTCTACCAAGGCAAGAAGGACGCCAGCAACGGCCCTAACACCTACTATGGCGAGTTCAGCCCACGCCTGTCGTTCGGCAAGATCTTCGACCAGAAGCTGGAGTTGGGCCCGGTCAAGGACGTGCTGCTGGCGATGACCTACGAGTTTGGCGAGGGTGACACCGAGTCTTACCTGATCGGCCCGGGCTTCGACCTGGCCATCCCGGGCTTCGACTACTTCCAGCTGAACTTCTACAACCGCACCACCGACGGCAGCCGCGCTGGCGACAACGTGTGGCAGATCACCCCGGTGTGGTCGTACACCATTCCGGTCGGTGATTCCGACGTGCTGATCGACGGCTTCATGGACTGGGTGGTGGACAACGACGAGAACCGCCGCGGCACCTACCAGGCCAACCTGCACTTCAACCCGCAGATCAAGTATGACCTGGGCAAGGCGCTGCACCTGGGCGAGAAGCAGTTGTATGTGGGTGTGGAGTACGATTACTGGAAGAACAAGTACGGTATCAAGGACAGCGATGCCTTTACAACCGACCAGAACACCATGAGTTTCTTGGTGAAAGTGCACTTCTGACGCACTGAAAAGTTAACAGCGCCGCTATGTAGCGGCGCTGTTACGCAGTAAAAAATCAGCTTTAACTTACACGCTCACAGGCATTTATCCACTGGTGCGACGTTTTGTCTGGCAGCGGCGACGCAGCCCTGTGGTGGCGTCTGCTGGCCACGCGCAGAACGCCTCATGGCCACCGCTCAAACTTTTGACATTTTTTTTGCATAGCCTGAACTAATCTGCTTTTCTTCGCACCATTCCAAAAAGAAAACAGGCCTACTTAATGCGCACCCACTTCGCCGCCCCGTGGCGGTATCTTATGCTAGTTTGCTCACTCTGGTTCGGCATCTTCCTGCTGACCCGCCTGGTATTGCTGGTCACCCATCTTGATGAAGTACATGGCGACTACTTCTCATTATTCTTGAGTGGTGCCGTGTACGACCTGAGCTTCCTCACTTACGCTGCACTGCCGTTGGGGCTGTACCTGGCGATATGCCCGGCCGCACTGTGGCGCACGGCCTTACATCGCAGGCTGATGGGCGGCGCACTCATCGTCAGCCTGTTCGTGATGCTGTTCGTCGCCGTGGCCGAGTGGCTGTTCTGGGACGAGTTCGGTGTGCGTTTCAACTTCATCGCCGTCGACTACCTGGTCTACTCCAAAGAAGTGCTGGACAATATACGCGAGTCGTACCCGCTACCGACCCTGCTGGGTAGCATTGCCTTGGTGGCCGTGCTGCTCGCACTGATTCTGCGCAAACCGCTCTCCCGTGCACTCGCTGCGCCCAGCGCCAACCTGCGCCAGCGCCTTGGCGGCCTTGCCCTGCTGGCAGTGCTGGGCGGGCTCAGCGTACTCCTGATCGACCAGCAGTTCCCCCGCGGGCAGGGCGGTAACGCCTATCAGCGCGAACTGGCAAGCAACGGCCCGTACCAGTTCTTTGCCGCGTTCCGGAACAACGAGCTGGACTACACCCAGTTCTACGCCAGCCTCAACGCCAGCGAAGTCGGAGCGCAGATGCATCAAGAGCTGGCCGAGCCCAACACGCAGTTCAAAGCCAGCGAAACTGAGGACATTCGCCGTCATATCAACGCCAGCGGCGCACCACGCAAGCCCAACATCATCCTGGTCACCATCGAGAGCTTCAGCGCCAAGTACATGGGCAGCAACGGCGACCCGCGCAACCTCACGCCCAACCTGGACGTACTGCGCACGCAGAGCCTGTACTTCAACAACTTCTATGCCACCGGTACCCGTACCGACCGGGGCCTGGAAGCCATCACACTGTCAATCCCCCCTACCCCCGGCCGCTCGATCGTCAAGCGCATCGGCCGCGAAAGCGGCTATGCCAGCCTTGGTCAGCAGTTGAAGGCTGTCGGCTATGACGCAGTGTTCGTCTATGGCGGGCGTGGCTACTTCGACAACATGAACGCCTTCTTCAGCGGCAACGGCTATCGCATCGTCGACCAGAGCAGCGTCCCCGAGAACGAAATCAGCTTCAAGAACGCCTGGGGCATGGCCGACGAGGACCTGTACCGGCAGACCCTTAGGCTGGCCGATGCCGGCCACGCCAGGCAGCAGCCATTCTTTCTGCAACTGATGACCACCTCCAACCACCGCCCCTACACCTACCCGGACGGCCGCATCGACATTCCTTCGGGCGATGGCCGCGAAGGTGCGGTGAAATACACCGACCATGCCATTGCGCAGTTCCTGCAGGAAGCCAAGGGCAAGCCATGGTTCGACAATACCCTGTTCGTGTTTGTCGCCGACCACACCGCCGGTAGCGCCGGGGTGGAAGACCTGCCGGTGCGCAATTACCAGATTCCGCTGTGGATCTATGCACCCAAGCTGATCGCCCCGCGCGAGGATCCGCAACTGGCAAGCCAGATCGACCTGGCACCCACCCTGCTCGGCCTGCTCAACCTGAGCTATACCTCGACCTTCTTCGGCCGCGACCTGCTGCGCAATAACCAGTTGCCACCCCGGGTACTGATCGGCAACTACCAGCATCTGGGGCTGTTCGACGGCAAGGACCTGGCGATCCTCAGCCCACGCGGCGGCATGCGGGTGCACCAGGATGCCCTGGGCAACAGCCGGGAAATGAGTGCAGACAGTGACAACCCGCTGATCCGCCGGGCGATTGCCTATTACCAAAGTGCTGCCAACGATTTCAGCAAGGGGTTGCTGGCCTGGAAGCCGCAGGAGGAAGGGGCGGTGGCCGAACAGTAGACCTGCAATACGGCGATGGCACCGGCGTTGCCGGTGCTCACGGGCAAGCCCGTTCCTGCAGAAACAAGCAATCCCCTGTAGGAGCGGGTTCACCCGCGAACCGGGGCAAAGCCCCGGCCACACGCCTCAATTGGCTGGCCGAACCGCCCGCCACAATTTCCCCGCAACGCTTACCACCGCCAGCACCACAGCACCTGCGATGACTCCGGCCCCGCCGTTGAGCAACGCCCCGGTCAACGCCCCGCCACGCCCTTCGCTGAACGCCTCGATGGCATGATGCAGCGGCTCGATGCCATGCACCAGGATCCCACCCCCTACCAGGAACATCGCCGCAGTACCAACCACCGACAGGCTCTTCATCATGTAGGGCGCAGCCCGGAGGATGCCGTTGCCAACCAACTGAGCCAGACGCGAGGCCTTCGTGGTCATCCACAGCCCCAGGTCGTCGAGCTTGACGATGCCGCCGACCAGCCCGTATACCCCGATGGTCATGACAATGGCAATGCCCGAGAGCACGATGATCTGTTGCGGCAGCGGCGTATCCGCCACTATCCCCAAGGTAATGGCAATGATCTCGGCCGACAGGATGAAGTCGGTGCGAACCGCGCCCTTGATCTTCTCCTTCTCGAAGGCCACCAGGTCGACATTGGCGTCCGCCACGGCTTGCTGTCGAGCCTTGTGCTGCGCGTCGTCCTCATCCTTGCTGTGCAAGAACTTGTGCGCCAGCTTCTCGAAACCCTCGAAGCACAGGAACGCGCCACCCAGCATCAACAACGGCGTAACCGCCCACGGTATGAACGCACTGATCAGCAGCGCGGCCGGTACCAGGATCGCCTTGTTGACGAACGACCCCTTGGCCACCGCCCAGACGACCGGAAGTTCGCGATCGGCGCGCACGCCGGTGACCTGCTGGGCATTCAGCGCCAGGTCATCACCCAGCACGCCTGCGGTTTTTTTTGCCGCCACCTTGGTCATCAGAGAGACGTCATCCAGCAGCGTGGCGATATCGTCGATCAGTACCAGTAGACTGCTTCCTGCCATGTTTGCTTGTATCCAAATAAGTCAATGTGCCGGATTCTAGCCCAAAGCCGCTGCCTTGAGCGCCCGTCGAGGCCGGTGCTACCATGCCCGATCCCCCTTAGAGGTGGCCAGACACGAGGAAGATCCCTGACCATGAGCACCATTCGCGAGCGCAACAAGGAATTGATCCTGCGCGCGGCCAGCGAGGAATTCGCCGACAAGGGCTTCGCCGCCACCAAGACCAGCGATATCGCGGCCAAGGCCGGCCTGCCCAAGCCGAACGTGTACTACTACTTCAAGTCCAAGGACAACCTTTACCGCGAGGTCCTGGAAAGCATCATCGCGCCGATCATGCAGGCATCCACGCCGTTCAATGCAGACGGCGACCCGAAGGAAGTGCTGAGTGCGTACATTCGTTCGAAAATTCGCATTTCGCGTGACCTGCCCCATGCGTCCAAGGTGTTCGCCAGCGAGATCATGCATGGCGCGCCGCACCTGTCAGCAAACCAGGTAGAGCAGTTGAACGAGCAGGCCCGGCACAACATCGAGTGCATCCAGCGCTGGATCGACCGCGGGCAGATCGCCCATGTGGACGCGCACCACCTGATGTTCAGCATCTGGGCGGCGACCCAGACCTATGCGGACTTCGACTGGCAGATTTCTGCGGTGACCGGCAAGGCCAAGCTGGCCGACAGTGATTATGACGCGGCGGCCGAAACCATTATCCGCATGGTGCTCAAGGGTTGTGAGCCAGAGGTGGCCTGACATGGCCAATGGGGACCGCATTCCACTGGGGTCGCACGCCCCTGTGGGAGCAACTCTCTTGCTCAATTTCTGAAAGCTGGCGCGATCCGTGTGGGAGCGGCCTTGCGTCGCGAAAGGGCTGCACAGCAGCCCCGGGGGTTCAGCGTCGATGCAAATAATGCCGGGGCCGCTTCGCGGCCCTTTCGCGACACAAGGCCGCTCCCACAGGCCGGTGTTCAGCCTCAGCCCAGCGCAGTGTCGAGAAACATCATCACCGCAAACCCGCCCATCAACCCTGGGTAATGGAGCAGGGTGCAGCGCTGGGTATCAAGGTCGAGCCGGCGCTGGAAGCCCTGAAAGTCGCCGTACACATCTAAAGCCTGGCGCAGTCCTTGTGGGGGCCTTGTGTCGCGAATGGGCCGCAAAGCGGCCCCAGCTGACTTGAGCCTTACGCCGCTACCCCGGCATCTGCCCGCAACCCCACCTCCTCGATCGCACTGATCGCACACTGCTCGTCGATATCCGACGTATCGCCGCTGATCCCCACGGCACCCAGCACCTTGCCGTCCTGATCACGAATCAGCACCCCACCTGGCGCCGGCACCACGGGCCGCTCACCCATCCCGTTCAACGCGGCAAAAAAAGCCGGCCGCTGCTGCGCATCCAACGCCAGCAAGCGCGACCCCTTGCCCAGGGCAATCGCACCCCAGGCTTTGCCAGTGGCCACTTCAGGCCGAATCAGGCTCGCGCCATCCTCACGCTGCAACGCCAGCAGGTGCCCGCCGGCATCCAGTACCGCAACGGTCAGTGGCGCAGCGTTGATCTTGCGGCCTGCCGCCAGTGCGGCGTTTACCAGGCTGACAGCGATTTTCAGGTTCAAGACGTTCATGGAAAGGTCCTCTTCTTGTTGTGAGAAGCCCTAAGGGCAGTTGAAAACCGATAGAGCAAATAGAACACAACGAGATGTATTTTTGTATACAATATTTTGAAACGATCGTATGCGATGGCGCAAATAGCCGTTTTCACGGCCGCTTTGACGAAAGCGAGCCCACCCGATGAAAACCCATTGACCTGAGCCGCCAGGCGTGAATACACTCTGTCGCAAAGCAAGTTGTATACAATTACAAAATCGATGAGGCACAAACCATGAGCAAAATGAGAGCAATCGATGCAGCCGTTCTGGTCATGCGCCGTGAAGGTGTAGATACCGCGTTCGGCATCCCGGGGGCTGCCATCAACCCGTTGTATTCGGCCCTGAAGAAAGTCGGTGGCATCGATCACGTCCTCGCTCGTCACGTCGAAGGTGCCTCGCACATGGCCGAGGGCTACACCCGCGCCAACCCGGGCAACATCGGTGTGTGCATCGGCACTTCCGGCCCTGCCGGCACCGACATGGTCACCGGCCTGTACAGCGCCTCGGCCGACTCCATCCCGATTCTGTGCATCACTGGCCAGGCGCCACGTGCCCGCCTGCACAAGGAAGACTTCCAGGCTGTCGACATCACCAACATCGTCAAGCCAGTGACCAAGTGGGCGACCACCGTTCTGGAGCCAGGCCAGGTGCCTTACGCCTTCCAGAAGGCCTTCTATGAAATGCGTACCGGCCGCCCAGGCCCGGTGCTGATCGACCTGCCGTTCGACGTGCAGATGGCCGAAATCGAATTCGACATCGATGCCTACGAACCACTGGCAGTCAACAAGCCATCCGCCACCCGCGTACAGGCCGAGAAAGCCCTGGCGCTGCTCAATGACGCCGAGCGCCCACTGCTGGTAGCCGGTGGCGGCATCATCAACGCCGACGCCAGCGACAAGCTGGTCGAATTCGCCGAACTGACCGGCGTACCCGTGATCCCGACCCTGATGGGCTGGGGCACCATCCCGGACGACCACGCCCAGATGGTCGGCATGGTTGGCCTGCAGACCTCGCACCGCTATGGCAACGCAACCCTGCTGAAGTCCGACCTGGTATTCGGTATCGGTAACCGCTGGGCCAACCGCCACACCGGTTCCGTCGATGTCTACACCGAAGGCCGCAAGTTCGTGCATGTCGACATCGAACCGACCCAGATCGGCCGCGTGTTCACCCCGGACCTGGGCATCGTTTCCGATGCTGGCAAGGCACTGGACGTGTTCCTGGAAGTGGCCCGCGAGTGGAAAGCCGCCGGCAAGCTCAAGTGCCGCAAGGCCTGGCTGGAAGAGTGCCAGGAGCGCAAGTCGAGCCTGCAGCGCAAGACCCACTTCGACAACGTGCCGGTCAAGCCGCAGCGCGTCTACGAAGAAATGAACCAGGTATTCGGCAAAGACACCTGCTACGTCAGCACCATCGGCCTGTCGCAGATCGCCGGCGCGCAGTTCCTGCATGTGTACAAGCCACGCCACTGGATCAACTGCGGCCAGGCCGGCCCGCTGGGCTGGACCATCCCTGCTGCACTGGGCGTGGTCAAAGCCGATCCGAAGCGCAAGGTTGTGGCGCTGTCGGGTGACTACGACTTCCAGTTCATGATCGAAGAACTGGCGGTGGGTGCGCAGTTCAACCTGCCGTACGTTCACGTACTGGTGAACAACGCCTACCTGGGCCTGATCCGCCAGGCGCAGCGTGGCTTCGACATGGATTACTGTGTACAACTGGCGTTCGAGAACATCAACTCGACCGACGCTGCCACCTACGGTGTCGACCACGTCGCCGTGGTCGAAGGCCTGGGTTGCAAGGCCATCCGTGTGTTCGAGCCAGCAGAAATCGCCCCTGCCCTGATCAAGGCACAGAAGATGGCCGAAGAGTTCCGCGTGCCGGTGGTGGTTGAAGTGATTCTCGAGCGTGTGACCAACATTTCCATGGGCACCGAGATCAACGCGGTCAACGAGTTCGAAGACCTGGCCCTGGTCGGCAACGACGCGCCAACCGCCATCTCGCTGCTGGACTGATCGCCTGACGCCCCCAGGCACGCCCTGGGGGCCTTCATCGCAAGGAGACAACTCATGCCTCGCTTCGCTGCCAACCTGTCCATGCTGTTCACCGAACAGGACTTCCTGGCCCGCTTCAAGGCTGCCGCCGATGCTGGTTTCAGCGGCGTCGAATACCTGTTCCCCTATGACTTCAGCGCAGCTGAAATCAAGCAGCAGTTGGAGGCCAACGGCCTGACCCAGGTGCTGTTCAACCTGCCGGCCGGCGACTGGGCCAAAGGTGAGCGCGGTATCACCTGCCACCCTGACCGCGTCGAGGAATTCCGCGCGGGTGTCGACAAGGCCATCGAATACGCCAAGGTGCTGGGCAACACCCAGGTCAACGCCCTGGCGGGCATCCGCCCACAAGGCCCGGACTGCGCCACCGTGCGCAAGACCTTCGTCGAGAACCTGCGCTACGCCGCTGACAAGCTCAAGGGCGCCGGTATTCGCTTGGTCATGGAAATGATCAACACCCGCGACATCCCAGGCTTCTACCTGAACACCACCCAGCAGGCCCTGGAAATCCAGGCCGAGGTGGGCAGCGACAACCTGTTCCTGCAATACGACATCTACCACATGCAGATCATGGAAGGTGACCTGGCTCGCACCATGGAAGCCAACCTGAAACTGATCAACCACATCCAGCTGGCCGACAACCCCGGCCGCAATGAACCAGGCACCGGCGAGATCAACTACCGCTTCCTGTTCGAACACCTGGACCGCATTGGCTACCAGGGCTGGGTGGGCGCGGAGTACAAGCCCAAGACCACTACCGAAGCAGGCCTGGGCTGGCTGAAAACCCACAACGCAATCTGAGGAACAACTCGGGACCCTGTGGGAGCGGGCTCGCCCGCGAACACCGGCAAAGCCGGTGCCATCCACCGAGTTGTCTGCTTCGCGGGCGAGCCCGCTCCCACAGGGGGCCAAAGCTTGCTTGAGATATCACAATTACAAAGAGGTAATCTCTCATGGCTAAAATCGGTTTCATCGGCACCGGCATCATGGGCAAGCCCATGGCCCAGAACCTGCAAAAAGCAGGTCACAGCATCTTCGTTTCCACCCACCACGACGCCGCGCCAGCCGACCTGATCGCCGCCGGTGCCGTGGCCCTGGCCAACCCGAAAGAAGTTGCCCAGGAAGCCGAATTCATCATCGTCATGGTTCCCGACACCCCGCAGGTCGAAAGCGTCCTGTTCGGTGAAAACGGCGTGGCCGAAGGCGTTGGCCCGAACAAGGTGGTGATCGACATGAGCTCGATCTCCCCTACCGCTACCAAAGCCTTCGCCGAAAAAATCAAGGCTACCGGTGCCGCCTACCTGGACGCCCCGGTGTCCGGTGGTGAAGTCGGCGCCAAGGCCGCGACCCTGAGCATCATGGTCGGTGGCTGCCCTAAAGCCTTCGAGCGCACCCTGCCGCTGTTCGAAGCCATGGGCAAGAACATTACCCGCGTCGGTGGCAACGGTGACGGCCAGACCGCCAAGGTGGCCAACCAGATCATTGTCGCCCTGAATATCCAGGCCGTGGCCGAAGCCCTGCTGTTCGCCGCCAAGAACGGCGCCGACCCTGCCAAGGTGCGTGAAGCACTGATGGGCGGCTTTGCTTCGTCGAAAATCCTCGAAGTGCACGCCGAGCGCATGATCAAGGGCACCTTCGACCCAGGCTTCCGCATCAACCTGCACCAGAAGGACCTGAACCTGGCCCTGCAAGGCGCCAAGGAACTGGGCATCAACCTGCCCAACACCTCCAATGCCCAGCAAGTGTTCAACACCTGCCAGGCACTGGGCGGCGGCAACTGGGACCACTCGGCGCTGATCAAAGGCCTGGAGCACATGGCCAACTTCTCGATCCGCGACGACAAATAAGTCGTTTTTAGCCTTCACTGGCCTCTTCGCGGGTAAACCCGCTCCTACCAAATACCGCACAATCGCTCAGAGCTGTGCATGTAGGAGCGGGGCTTGTCCGCGAAGAAGCCAACGCCGTTGAACCTGCGACCACAGGCCCAATGGTGGCATCGAGCAACACCCGCCCCTGGTTCGGCCTGCACGGAGGCAGTTCCAGGGGCGTTTTTGATTCTGCAGAACAACAATAATTGGGAGCCTGCCATGTCGGTCGATCCGCAAAAACTTCTCCGCGAACTGTTCGACACAGCCATCGCCGCCGCCCACCCCCGTCAAGTCCTCGAACCCTACCTGCCCGCCGATCGCAGCGGCCGGGTTATCGTCATCGGCGCCGGCAAGGCCGCAGCTGCCATGGCCGAAGTGGTCGAGAAAAGCTGGCAGGGCGAAGTCTCCGGCCTGGTCGTGACCCGTTACGGCCACGGCGCCAACTGCCAGAAGATCGAGGTGGTCGAAGCCGCCCACCCGGTCCCGGACGCTGCCGGCCTGGCTGTGGCCAAGCGCGTGCTGGAACTGGTCAGCAACCTCAACGAAGAAGACCGCGTCATCTTCCTGCTGTCTGGCGGTGGCTCGGCGCTGCTGGCCCTGCCTGCCGAAGGCCTGACCCTGGCCGACAAGCAGCAGATCAACAAGGCGCTGCTGAAATCCGGCGCCACCATCGGCGAGATGAACTGCGTGCGCAAGCACCTCTCGGCGATCAAGGGCGGGCGCCTGGCCAAGGCCTGCTGGCCGGCCACGGTCTACACCTATGCCATTTCCGATGTACCGGGCGACCTCGCCACGGTCATCGCTTCCGGCCCCACCGTGGCCGACCCTAGCACCTCGGCCGACGCCCTGGCCATCCTCAAACGCTACAACATCGAAGCGCCCAAAGCGGTCATCGACTGGCTGAACAACCCGGCCTCGGAAACCGTCAAGGCCGATGACCCGGCCCTGGCCCGCAGCCACTTCCAGTTGATCGCCAAACCCCAGCAGTCGCTCGAGGCCGCCGCGGTCAAAGCCCGTCAGGCCGGTTTCAGCCCGCTGATCCTCGGCGACCTGGAAGGTGAATCGCGCGAAGTGGCCAAGGTGCATGCCGGTATCGCCCGGCAAATCGTTCAGCACGGCCAGCCGCTCAAAGCGCCCTGCGTGATCCTGTCGGGTGGCGAAACCACCGTGACCGTGCGCGGCAATGGCCGTGGCGGGCGTAACGCCGAGTTCCTGCTCAGCCTCACCGAAAGCCTGAAAGGCCTGCCGGGCGTGTACGCCCTGGCCGGTGACACCGACGGCATCGATGGCTCGGAAGAAAACGCCGGTGCCTTCATGACCCCGGCCAGCTACGCCAGCGCCGAAGCCTTGGGCCTGTCGGCCAGCGACGAGCTGGACAACAACAACGGCTACGGCTACTTCGCCGCGCTGGATGCGCTGATCGTCACCGAACCGACCCGCACCAACGTCAACGACTTCCGCGCCATCCTGATCCTCGAGACTGCCCAATCATGACGCCTGATAAAAAAGTTAAGATCCTCGCCACCCTTGGCCCTGCGATCAACGGCATCGACGATATCCGCCAGCTGGTCGAAGCCGGGGTGAACATCTTTCGCCTCAACTTCAGCCATGGCGAGCATGCCGACCACGCCCTGCGCTACCAGTGGATCCGCGAAGTCGAGCAACAGCTGAACTACCCGCTGGGCATCCTCATGGACCTGCAAGGGCCGAAGCTGCGCGTTGGCCGCTTCGCCGAAGGCAAGGTGCAGTTGCAACGCGGGCAAGCCCTGCGCCTGGACCTGGACAAAACCCCGGGCGACAGCCGCCGGGTCAACCTGCCGCACCCCGAAATCATTGCCGCCCTTGAGCCCGGCATGGACCTGCTGCTGGACGACGGCAAGCTGCGCCTGCGCGTGACCGCCAAGCACAGCGACGCGATTGACACCGAGGTGCTGAACGGTGGCGAGCTTTCCGACCGTAAGGGCGTCAACGTACCGCAAGCGGTGCTCGACCTCTCCCCACTCACCGAAAAAGACCGCCGCGACCTGGCCTTTGGCCTGGAGCTGGGTGTGGACTGGGTCGCCCTGTCGTTCGTGCAGCGCCCTGAGGACATCGTCGAAGCGCGCCAGCTGATTGGCGACCGCGCCTACCTGATGGCCAAGATCGAGAAACCATCGGCCGTCGAGCAACTGCAAGCCATCGCCGAGCTGGCAGACGCGATCATGGTGGCCCGTGGTGACCTGGGCGTGGAAGTACCGGCCGAGAGCGTGCCGCAGATCCAGAAGCGCATCATCGGCACCTGCCGCCAGCTGGGCAAACCCGTGGTGGTGGCCACGCAGATGCTCGAGTCGATGCGTTTCTCGCCAGCGCCAACCCGTGCCGAAGTCACCGACGTGGCCAACGCGGTGGCCGAAGGTGCCGATGCAGTGATGCTGTCGGCCGAAACCGCCTCGGGTGACTACCCGCTGGAAGCCGTGCAGATGATGAGCAAGATCATCCGCCAGGTTGAGAACGGCCCGGACTACCAGGCCCAGCTCGACGTCGGCCGGCCAAAGGCCGAGGCCACCGTGTCGGACGCCATCAGCTGCGCGATCCGCCGCATCAGCGGCATCCTGCCAGTGGCGGTGCTGGTCAACTACAGCGAGTCGGGTGCCTCGACCCTGCGCGCGGCACGTGAACGGCCACGGGCACCGATCCTCAACCTGACGCCGAACCTGAACACCGCGCGCCGCCTGAGCGTGGCCTGGGGTGTGCATTCGGTGGTCAACGACCGCCTGCGTCAGGTCGACGAGGTGGTTTCCACCGCCCTGGAGATTGCCCAGGCGCAAGGCATGGCCAGCCGTGGCGACACGCTGCTGATCACCGCTGGCGTGCCTTTCGGCAAGCCGGGTACGACTAACACGCTGCGGATCGAGACTTTGATCTGAGATTGCCGGGGGCGCGTTGCGCCCCTTTCGCGACACAAGGCCGCTCCCACAGGGCCACGCTGGCACAAGGGAATGCGATCCCTGTGGGAGCGGCCTTGTGTCGCGATTGGAGGGCAAAGCCCTCCCTGAATACCGCTCTACCCGACCGCGGAAAACCGAGGCCCAAAGAGGCCCACCGCTCCCCCATCAACCTCACTGACTGCCCCATGTACACCAAAAATTTCGTCAACCCGTGCCCCGACTGGGCCACGGCGTTACTCAACGGTTTCAGCCAGGTGCTGCTGCTGCGCAACCCCCTGTGCGGCCTGTGCTGCCTGCTTGCCATCCTGCTGACGGCGCCCAACCTGGTCGGCGGCGCGCTGCTTGGCGCCCTGGCCGGCCTGCTCACCGCCCAGGCACGCGGCTATGACCGTGCCGACCGCCAGGCCGGGCTGTACTGCTACAACGGCGTGCTGATCGGCATCCTGATCAGCGCCGTGCTGCCCTGGTCGGTCATATTGCCCCCCCTGATCATCGCCGCCGGCGGCCTGTCCAGCATCATCACCCACCAGTGGCGCAAGCGCGGCGGCAAGTTGCTGGTCGCCTACACCGCGCCATTCGTGCTGCTGGGCTGGGGCACACTGCTAGTCGTCAGCCCCTCACCCAGCGGCTTCGTCGAAGCTGACCCGCTGTACGCGTTGGCCCGCGGCGTGGGCCAGATCTTCCTGCTCGACCAGCCCTTGGCCGGGTTGCTGATCATCGTCGGCATGTTCATCGCCAACCCCTATGCGGCGCTGTGGGCGGTGATCGGCTCGGCCATTGGCGGCGGGGTGGCGTTGCTCACCGATCAGGCGCAAGCCGCCTGGTTAGGCCTGTACGGCTTCAATGGCGCACTGGCGGCACTGGCCTTCAGCAGGCAAGGTGAAAAACCTTGGGTGACGCTGCTGGCGATAGCGTTGGCCCTGCTGTTGCAACCGCTGTTCAAGCTGCTGCCAGTGCCTGGCCTGACCGCCCCCTTCGTTGCCGCCTGCTGGCTGATGCACTTGGGCAGTCACCTGGCGCAACCCAGGCAGCGCAACGCCAGCCGCTTGCACGGCTGATACGCAACCCCTAGGCTCAGCCCATCGCTTTTGTGGAACGAGCCAATGAACAACCCAGCGAGCCTGCGCGAGCGGCTCTTCGTCATCGTCTTCCAGACCGACACCGTAGCCGGTCGCCGCTTCGACAAGATCCTGTTGCTGATCATCCTGGCCAGCCTGGTCACGGTGATCCTCGACAGCATCGATGAGGTGCACCAGGGCTACGCCGGCCTGCTGGCCGGCATCGAGTGGGGCTTTACCGCAATCTTCCTGGCCGAATACATCACCCGCCTGTACTGCTCGCCCAAGCCGTTGCGCTATGCCTTCAGTTTCTACGGCCTGGTCGATTTACTGGCGATCGTGCCGGGGATCCTCGCGCTGTACTACAGCGACGCCCAGTACCTGCTCATCATCCGGGTCATCCGGATGCTGCGGATCTTCCGTGTACTCAAGCTCAGCCCGTACCTCAAGCAGGCCCATTACCTGATGGAGGCGCTGCGCGGCAGCAAGCAGAAGATCATCGTGTTCCTGGTGACAGTATCGACGCTGGTAACGGTGTTCGGCACGCTGATGTACGTGATCGAAGGGCCTGAGCATGGCTTTACCAGCATCCCCAAAGGCATCTACTGGGCCATCGTTACCCTGACCACCGTGGGCTTTGGCGACATCGTGCCCAAGACGCCGCTTGGGCAGGTGCTGTCGTCGCTGGTGATGATTACCGGTTACTCGATCATTGCCGTGCCGACCGGCATCTTTACCGCCGAGCTGGCCAATGCCATGCGTGGGGAGCAGCTGCAGCATGATTGCCCGACCTGCCACAAGAAGACCCACGAGCATGGGGCAGCGTTCTGTTCTCGCTGTGGGAATGGGTTGTTTCCCAAAGCATGATAGCGCCTGCGCCGGCCTCTTCGCGGGTAAACCCGCTCCTACCAACAGGCCGGGACCGTGCGCGGTCCCCCGTAGGAGCGGGTTTACCCGCGAAGAGGCCGGCACAGGCAGAAGCATAACCAAAGCATTTTTTGTTCTTTAACCCGTATAAACCCACCCGTTATAGTCGCTGGCAATCTGCCCCAACACCCTTCAAGAACAAGGAAGCAACGTGAAAAAACTCTTCACCGCCTCGCTGCTCGCCGCAGGCCTGGCCCTGGGCAACCTCGCCCAGGCCGCCCCCACCCTGCTCAACGTTTCCTACGACGTGATGCGCGACTTCTACAAGGACTACAACCCGGCCTTCCAGAAGCACTGGGAAGCCGAGCACAACGAGAAGGTCAACGTGCAGATGTCCTTCGGCGGTTCGAGCAAGCAGGCCCGTGCGGTGATCGATGGCCTGCCGGCCGATGTCATCACCATGAACATGGCCACCGACATCAACGCCCTGGCAGACAACGGCAAGCTGGTGCCCGACAACTGGGTAACCCGCCTGCCGAACAACAGCGCGCCGTTCACCTCGGCCACTGTGTTCATCGTGCGCAAGGGCAACCCGAAAGCCCTCAAAGACTGGCCCGACCTGCTCAAGGACGGTGTGCAGGTGATCGTGCCCAACCCGAAAACCTCGGGTAATGGCCGCTATACCTACCTGTCGGCCTGGGGCTACGTACTCAAGCAAGGCGGCGATGAAAGCAAAGCCCGCGACTTCGTCGGCAAGCTGTTCAAACAGGCACCCGTGCTGGACACCGGTGGCCGTGCCGCCACCACCACGTTCATGACCAACCAGATCGGTGACGTGCTGGTCACCTTCGAGAACGAAGCCGAGATGATCGCCCGCGAGTTCGGCCGCGACCAGTTCGAAGTCGTTTACCCAAGCGTATCGGCCGAAGCCGAGCCACCGGTGACGGTGGTCGACAAGGTGGTGGTCAGAAAAGGCACCCAGGCCGTGGCCGAGGAATACCTGAAGTACCTGTGGTCACCCGCAGCCCAGGAGATCGCCGCCAACAACTACCTGCGCCCGCGTGATGCGACGGTACTGGCCAAGTACACCGACCGCTTCCCGAAAGTGGACTTCCTGTCGGTGGAGAAAACCTTCGGTGACTGGCGTACCGTGCAGAAGACCCACTTCAATGACGGTGGGGTGTTTGACCAGATCTATACCGGTCAGTAACGCACAAGCAACATCAAACCCGGCGGAACACCAAGGCCTTCAGGCCCCCCGCCGGGTCAACGTCCGGAAACTCCGGCGGGTTTTCCAGGCGTTCGACATAAGCCAGCGAAGGCGCCTGCTCTGCCATGCCTTCAATCAGAAACTCAGGCCCGATCCCCGGGTCGTTGACACACGCCAGCACCGTCCCGCCTTCGCTCAACAACTCCGGCAAACGCCGCAGGATCTTTGCGTAATCCTGGGTCAGCACAAAGCTGCCACGCTGGAAGGTTGGCGGGTCGATGATGATCAGGTCATAAGGCCCGTACTTGCGCACCTTGCCCCACGACTTGAACAGTTCATGCCCCAGGTACGCCACCCGTGATCCATCGTGGCCATTGAGGCGATGGTTGTCCCGGCCCCGCGACAGGGCCGACTTGGCCATGTCCAGGTTCACCACCTGCTCAGCGCCACCGGCAATCGCTGCCACGGAAAAGCCGCAGGTATAAGCGAACAGGTTCAGCACGCGCTTGCCCGCCGCCTGCTCGCGCACCCAACGGCGGCCATAGCGCATGTCGAGGAACAGGCCATTGTTTTGCCGCACGCCCAAGTCCAGCAGGTAGGTCAGGCCGTCCTCGATCACTTCGCGTTGCTGGCACGGCTCGCCCAGCAGCCACTGGCCCGGGCTGTCGGGCAGGTAGCGGTGCTGGATGATGACTGCCTGACCCGTCCACTGCGGGCGCTCGGCCAAGCTGCGCAGCATGGCTTCCAGTTCGGCGAGCTGGCCTTCGGGCGGCTCACGGAACAAGGCGACCGACAGCACGCCCTGCAGCCAGTCGACGGTGACCTGCTCCAGGCCCTGCCAGCAGCGGCCGCGCCCGTGAAACAGGCGGCGGGTTTCCTGTGGGGCAGGGTCGAAGGCGGCAAGCAGGTGTTGCTCAAGGGTGTCGATGGGCGAGGTCATGGCGGATCGCAGGCTGGCAAAAAGCGGCATTCTACCTTGCGGGCCTCTTCGCGGGTAAACCCGCGCCTACA